>NZ_CP018155.1:303750-607500 GCF_001889045.1 Tenacibaculum todarodis
AATGTTTTAATATTTACCCAGTCATTCCATCAACAAAAACCTGAATAAATTCTTTCATTTTATCAAGAATACGTTCGCCAATTTCTCTGGCTTTTAAAATACTTGGTCTGTTGTCCAAGCATTTAAAAATATCATCACGTAAAGGTTCTCTTCCGTATTCTGTGTAACTTTCTATTAAGGCTTTAAATTGCTTTTGGTCTAAATGTTCGTCTTCGCACATTTTAGATAAGGCTAATATTTTTTCTTCGTGCCAAAAACGTTCAAATTCATCTTGTATAGCATCTACATCGTTAATATGTGGTAAGTTTTCTTCAATAAATTTTTCTATCAATTCTCGTTTGCTACGTAGTTCTACATCGCCAGAAAGCATGTCTATAATGGCTTTTTTCTGCGCTTGCGAATCTGCTGTTTTAGCATCTTTTAATTTTGCTAACAATTGTAAAATGTAAGCGACATTTATTTTATCGCGATGAATTAACTCTAACTCAAAATCTATATCATCTAAAATAGATGTTTTATGTTTCTGACTTTCATCTTTAACCTTATCGTAAATGTCTAAATATTTACTTTTATAATCTTCAAATGTTTGTTCGTCTATACCAACATCTTCCCAATTAAAATCGGTGTACGATTCTAACACATTTTTTGCACGCAATAATCTTCTAAAAGCTTGTACAAATTTCAATTCATCTTCTTCACTTGCTAAATCATCTACAGAATTAAAAGTTGGTACTAATTTCAATAGGTTTTTTAAGGCTTCATCAAACTTTTCTGCCACTTTTTCGTATGGCGGAAGTATAATTTCTTCAATGGCATCTTTGTTAGAAAATAGCGTAATAGCTTCATCGGTAGCTTTCTTTAAATTTCTGAAACATAAAATATTTCCTTGAGATTTCTGCTCGCCTAAAATTCTGTTGGTTCTTGAATATGCCTGAATTAAACCATGATATTTTAAGTTCTTATCAACATATAAAGTGTTTACCTTTTTTGCGTCAAAACCTGTAAGCATCATGTTTACTACAATTACAATATCTAAACGGTTTTTGTCTTGAAAAGTAGTTTTTTCGCGTTCTTTTAAACGCTTGCTAATATCTTTAAAGTAGTTTTCAAACTGTTGACTGTCTTTGGTCGAAAAATTGGTATTGTACATTGCATTATAATCGGCAATGTAAGTATCTAATTTTTCTCTAGAATGATTGCTTTTGTAAGCCAATTTAGGTTCCGCAGCTTCTGGTAAAACGTCTCCTGGAATGTAATCTTGCGCATCTTCATCGTCTTCATTGGTTCCGTAGCTAAAAATAGTAGCAATGCGTAAATTGTGTTCACCAGCTTCTTTTTTTCGTTTAAAAATATCGTAATATTTAATCAACGTTTCAATATTACTAACAGCAAATAAAGCCGAATAATCTTTGCTAAATGTTTTCTGATTGTGATACGCAATTATATAATCTGCAATTTTTTCTAAACGTTTTTCATCTGCAAAAACCTCAGCAGTATCAATTGCTTCTACTTCAATATCAATTAGTGTGCGCCCTTTTTGCTTATACTTACCAATATATTCAATTCCAAAACGCAAAACATTTTGGTCTTTTATAGCATCTGTAATTACATATTTGTGCAAACAAGATCCAAATAAATCTTTGGTGGTTCGTTTTCCTAAATCGTTTTTAGAAGCGTTGTCTTTAAAAATTGGCGTTCCTGTAAAACCGAATAACTGACTACTTTTAAAATACTCCGTAATTTTTTTGTGTGTATCGCCAAATTGACTTCTATGGCATTCATCAAAAATAAAAACTACTTTTTTATCTTGTAAATGCGTTAAACTTTTCTCGTAATTGGCTTTAGAAATGGCATTGTTTAGTTTCTGAATAGTAGTTAATACCAATTTAGAATCGTCTGTTAGTTGTTTTACTAAAGATTGCGTGTTGTTGGTAACATCTACACTGTCTTTTTTAAAGCTGTTAAACTCTAACATGGTTTGGTAATCTAAATCTTTTCTATCCACCACAAAAACTACTTTGTAAACGTCTGGCAAATCCATAATTAACTGACTTGCTTTAAAGGAAGTCAATGTTTTTCCAGAACCAGTAGTGTGCCAAATATATCCGTTTTCATTACTCGTAGCAACTTGATTTACAATATGTTCTGCTGCGTAAAATTGATACGGACGCAACACCATTAATATTTTATGGGTTTGATTGCGAACAATATATTTAGCAATCATTTTACCTAAATGATTTGGATGCAAAAACGAACCTGCAAACTGTGTTAAATCTGTAATATTTTTATTGTGTTCGTCTGCCCAAAAGAAAGTCTGTTTAACCGATTGCAACTTGTTATTGGCTAAATACTTTGTATTTACGCCGTTGCTAATAATAAACAATTGTACATATTGAAACAAACCGTGGTTAGACCAAAACGAATGCCTTTGATAACGATTAATCTGATTAAAAGCTTCCTTAATTTCTAAACCTCTACGTTTTAATTCTATTTGTACCAATGGCAAACCGTTTACCAATAACGTAACATCGTAACGGTTTTTGTAACTGCCTTCTTGGGTAATTTGGTTGGTAACTTGGAATAAATTTGAAGTCCAATCTTCACTATTAAAAAAGCGTAGGTAAAAACTATCTCCGTTTTCTCTGGTAATATTGAAACGATCTCGCAACGTTTTTGCTTTTTCAAAAACATTACCTTTTGCTAAATGGTTTACAATAGTATCAAACTCTTTGGTAGAAAACGTTGTGTTGTTAAACGCTTCTAATTGCGTTTTTAAATTAGCCAACAACGCATCACCATCTTTTATGGTAACTTTTTGGTAGCCTAAACCTGCTAATTGTTTAATTAGGTTATTTTCTAGTTGAAGTTCAGATTGTTTTGTCATTTAATTCGTCATTGCGAGTGCAACGCAGTGAAGCGAAGCAATCTTTTTAATGTTTCTGTCATTGCGAGGCTTTTATGTTACGTCATTGCGAGGAACGAAGCAATCTGTTTAATGTTAGTTCTACTCGTTACTGTCATTGCGAACGCAGTGAAGCAATCTGTTTAATGTTAGTTCTACACTTCGTGAGATTGCCGCGCTTCACTGCGTTACGCTCGCAATGACGATCGCGAGGCAATGACGTTACAAGTCATCAAACAAATCTAACCACGCTGGATTTATGCTTTCTATTAATGCTATTTTTTTTGCTCTATTGCCTGCTTTTAATTGTTTTTCTCTGCCAATGGCATCGCCAATCATTTGGTGTGCTTCGTAATAGACTAATTTAGTTAAATTATATCTGGCAGAAAAAGATTTTTTATCATGTTTTTCTTTATGCTGAAGAATACGCTGTTTTAAATTAGACGTTACACCAACATATAATGTGGTATTGTTTTTATTGGTTAGTATGTAAACGTATCCTGGTTTCATTCTATTCTGTCATTGCGTGGCTTACTCGTTACGTCATTGCGAACACAGTGAAGCAATCTGTTTATTATTAATTCTGTCATTGCGAGGCTTTTACGTTACGTCATTGCGAGGAACGAAGCAATCTGTTTGTCATTGCGAACGCAGTGAAGCAATCTGTTTAATGTTAGTTCTACACTTCATGAGATTGCCGCGTCGTTCCTCCTCGCAGTGACGTTGTGAGATTGCTTCGGTCATTCTTCCCTCGCAATGACGTCGTGAGACAATGACGTGCGCGAGGCAATGACGCACTAAACAAACAACTGCTGCAACAAACCTTTTTTAAATTGTTGGTGGCTGAGCGTAGCCGAAGCCACGTTGGCAATTTTACTATCTATGGCACTTAAATACGATGCTATTTTTTGTTGTTCATCTATAGTTGGAATTAATATTTTCATGTCAGTTAAAGTTGTCATAACAATATAAGGTGTGTTTCCATCTTTTTTTTCTCTAAATATCCTCTTGTATAGAAATTTATCTAAAAAGTATTTCATGTAAAATATATCTTGCACAAATTCGTCTAATACATAGGTTCTTTGGTAAGCATTAAATTTACCTTTATAATGATGAATATATCCCACATTTGCACCATTTCCAGAAATAATTAAGGCATTTGTATCAAATTCAAAATTATCAATATTGAAATAATTTTTAGCACAAGTATAAAATCGATATTGACCGTTCTCAACCATAGCGTTTGCATCTAATTTACCTGTAGTTATATTACACAATTCCCCCAATTTCTTCTCTTCCCAATCTGGGAATTGTGCTTCTTTTGAAGAGATTGCTTCGAGTTTGCCGCGTCGTGTTTGCTTCGTGCCTCGCAACAGGCTCTCGCAATGACTGCTCGCAATGACAGATTCATCGGGTTTAAACCGCAATTGTTGCGAGAACAATTGTTGCATAACGCCTTTTTTGTAGGTTTCTAATAGTTCTTTTTTACGCTGTAGTTGCTGTATTTTGTTGTCTATAGCTGTTAGAAAATTGGCTATTTTTTGTTGTTCTGGGAGTGTTGGAAGGTTGATTTTTATTCCTTTTAATAATCCTCCAGTTATTAGTGGTTGTCCTGAACCAAATATTAATCTATTAAGATTAAACTTTTCTAAAAATCCTTCAGTAAAACAATTATTTAGAATGTTTTTCTTAGAATCAATAATTAGTGTGTTATCTGTTACCGCATATTTTCCTGAAACTCTATTAATTCGTCCTGCATTTGCACCAACTCTTGCAATTAATATATATTCACCTTCATGCGTAAATTGATTGCTTTTCCCAATAACTCCAGTTGAGCCATAAACTAAAAATTCACCTTCGCTTCCTGGTTTAATTTTACCAGAGGAAATACTATTCACTAAATCTCCAAATTTCTTCTCTTCCCATTCACCTTCAAACTCTTTAAAGCGCAGTTTGGGTTTTAGTGGTTTTGTATGTGTTGTTGTGTTGGTCATTTGGTTGTGTTTGTCATTGCGAGGCACGAAGCAATCTGTTTAATGTTTTAGTTTCTATTCATGAGATTGCTTCACTGCGTTCGCAATGACGTTTCGTTTTTAAAAAGGAGTTTCAATATTTAACTGTTTGCAAAAATCTGCAATGGTTGTATCTGTTTTTTTTATGTCTGTTTCTAAAGCTTTCAAGTCTTTAGAAACGGCTGCTAAATCTATAGGTTCTTCTTCTTCAAACGTATCTACATAACGCGGTATGTTTAGGTTGTAATCGTTTTCTTTTACTTCGTTTAAAGTGGCTATGTAAGCGTATTTATCTTCTAACACCCCACTTAATCTCCCCTCAAGGGGAGAACTGTATGTTCTGTAAGTGTTTATAATTTTATCTAAATGTTCTTCTAATAGTACATTTTGGGTTTTTACTTTCTCAAAATGTTGGCTGGCGTCTATAAATAGGATGCTTTCGCTTCTTTTTGGTTGAGATTCTTCGGTCATGCTTCCCTCTGAATGACAGCTACGATTCTTTTTTAACACTAAAATACACGTTGGTATGCTTGTACCATAAAAGATGTTTGCTGGCAAACCAATTACGGCGTCTAAATAGTTTTTGTCTGCTATTAAAAACTTTCTAATATGGCCTTCGGCTGCGCCTCTAAACAAAACTCCGTGTGGTAAAACGCACGCCATGGTTCCGTTATCATCTAATTGATGTACCATGTGTTGTACAAAGGCAAAATCGGCTTTCGATTTTGGTGCTAATTTTCCGTAAGCAGAAAATCGGTCATCACTCATAAAAAGTGGGCTCGCGCTCCAATTTGCAGAAAATGGCGGATTTGCAACAATGGCTTCAAAACGTTTATCTATATGGTTTGGACTTGGGTTTACCAGTGTGTCTTCGTTATAAATATCAAACTGTTTGTAATGTACATTGTGCATAATCATGTTCATTCTACACAAGTTGTAGGTTGTTGGGTTGCTTTCTTGCCCAAAGAACTCGCCAACTTCTTGTACTTCTTTAGAAACGCGTAGTAATAAAGAACCCGAACCACAGGTTGGATCGTACACAGATTTTAATTTGGTTTTATTGGTGGTTACCAATTTTGCCAATATTTTAGAGACTTGCTGTGGTGTGTAAAACTCGCCTGCTTTTTTACCTGCGCCACTTGCAAATTGCCCAATTAAATACTCATACGCATCGCCCAAAATATCGCTTTCGGTGTTTTCTACATCAAAATCAATGCCTTCTAAATGGGTTAATACTTTTACAATGAGTTCGTTTTTGGCGTCTTCGGTTTTACCTAATTTACTACTTGTTAAATCTAAGTCTTCAAAGAGATTGCCAAAATCGTCTTCGCTTTCGCTTCCCATGGTGCTTTGCTCTATGCTGTTTAGCACGTTTGCTAAATCGCCCAGAATAAAGTTGTTTTTGTTGCCGGAGTTTCCGCGTTTTGCAAGTTCACTAAACAATTCACTTGGTTTTAAAAAATAACCGAGTTTGTCTAATGCTTCAAAACGGATGGCTTCTAATAATTCTGCTGCTTTTTCATGATTTTCTACAGTTTGGTAACTTAAACCGTCTGGATCAAGGATAACGTTGGCGTAGTTTTTCATTTTTCGGCTTAAATATTTGTAAAAAATGAAGCCTAATATATAATCTCTAAAATCGTCTGCGTCCATATTTCCACGTAAATCGTTGGCAATATTCCACAAAGTTTGTTTTAGAATTTGTTGTTTTTGTTCTTCTGACATTTAAAAGTAAGGTTGATTAGCAGTTTTTTCTTTTGAAACTTAAAAATAGTAAATTGAAACGGAACTGCATTGTAAATAGTAGATTTCTCTAAAATATGTTTTTTTTTTTCCGCAAAGCGGGAAGAATAAAAAGATTTCTCGATACAAAATTCTTGAAAAAAGAATTGTACTCGAAGTGACAGTGTGTGATTAACTGTGTGTGTTTTTCAGTAAGAGTAAAAAGATACTGTCAGTTCTAGTGAGTTTGTGAAGTAGGAGCAAATTTGTTTCGAGAACTTTTTACTACTAAAATTTTCCACAAAAAAACTCGAAGCAAAGCTTCGAGTTTTTAATTTTTGAACGTTTAGTTTAAAATATAATCGTTCCTAATCGTTCCTAATCGTTGGTTGAGCGTAGCCGAAACCAAACCTAGTTATTATACAAAACCCATTCGCCTTTTTCTAAAAGCGGAATTGCTTGTTTGTACTTCACTTGCTTTTCTTCGCCACTCATTACATTTTTAATAGTAACGCGCTCATTTCTACCAATTTTTGGTTGGTCTCGCACAATAGTTTCAACAGGTTCTTGTTGTTGCTGGCGTGAGTTCTGAATTGCTTGTTGTGTTGAGTTCTGAACATCGTCTTTACGTAAGTCTAGTTTTTCTCTAGTTTGCTCACGTGCTTCCGAAATCTGATTTGCTTCTTGGTTTGGCAATTTCCCTTTAAATAAGAACGATAATACTTCTTTATTAATGTCTGCAACCGTTAATTTAAACAATTCAAAAGCTTCGAACTTATAAATTAACAACGGATCTTTTTGCTCGTAAGATGCATTTTGTACAGACTGTTTTAGCTCGTCCATTTTACGTAAATGCTCTTTCCAGTTTTCGTCTATAATGGCAAGCGTAATGTTCTTTTCAAAGTCTTTAACTAAAGATTGTCCTTCAGTTTCATAGGCTTCTTTTAAGTTGGTGGTAACTTGTAATGTTTTTACGCCATCTGTAAAAGGAACTACAATACGCTGGTATCTGTCGCCTTCGTTTTCAAACACATTTTTAATAACTGGATATGCTTGTGCGGCATTTCTAATTTTATCTTCTTTATAATGTGCAGTTACAATTGTGTATAATTTATCAGTCAATTCTTTTTCTGATAGCTTATTGAATTCTGCTTCCGTAAAAGGAGAAGTCATTGAAGAAAAACGAATTAATTCAAACTCAAAATTCTGGAAATCTTTGTTTTGCTTGTTGGCAATTGTAATAGCTTCACATGTTTCAAAAATCATGTTAGCAACATCAATTTGTAAACGAGTTCCGTCTAAAGCGTGTCTTCTGCGTTTGTACACAAACTCACGTTGTGCATTCATAACATCATCATATTCTAACAAACGTTTACGGATACCAAAGTTGTTTTCTTCTACTTTTTTCTGCGCTCTTTCAATAGATTTAGAAATCATAGAATGCTGAATTACTTCGCCTTCTTTTAAGCCCATTCTATCCATCATTTTTGCAATTCTGTCCGAACCAAAAAGACGCATTAAATTGTCATCTAAAGCTACATAAAATTGAGAAGAACCAACATCACCTTGTCTTCCTGCACGTCCACGTAACTGTCTATCTACACGTCTAGAATCGTGTCTTTCTGTACCAATAATTGCTAAACCACCATTAGCTTTCACTTCATCAGATAATTTAATATCGGTACCACGACCAGCCATATTTGTAGCAATTGTTACAACACCAGGATTACCTGCTTGTGCAACTACATCAGCTTCTCGCTTGTGTAATTTTGCATTCAAAATATTATGTGGAATCTTACGCATTTGTAACATTCTACCTAATAATTCTGATATTTCTACCGAAGTTGTTCCAACTAAAACTGGTCTTCCTTCACCAACCAATTTTACAACATCTTCAATTACTGCATTGTATTTTTCACGCGTAGTTTTGTAAACTAAATCGTCTTTATCATCTCTTTGAATTGGTCTGTTTGTTGGAATTTCTACAACGTCTAATTTGTAAATTTCCCAGAATTCACCCGCTTCTGTAATCGCTGTACCTGTCATTCCAGATAATTTACGATACATTCTAAAGTAGTTTTGAAGTGTTACCGTTGCAAAAGTTTGCGTAGCGTCTTCAATTTTACAGTTTTCTTTCGCTTCAATTGCTTGGTGTAATCCGTCTGAATAACGACGACCGTCCATAATACGACCGGTTTGTTCATCAACAATCATTACTTTATTTTCCATAACCACATACTCAACATCTTTTTCAAAAACCGTGTAGGCTTTTAACAATTGATTCATTGTGTGGATACGTTCACTTTTTATGCTAAAGTCTCTGTATAATTCTTCTTTTTCTTCTGCTTTTTCTTCTGCGGAAGCTTCGCTGCTTTCAATTTCACCAACTCTTACACCAATATCTGGTAACACAAAGAAAGTTTCGTTTTTGGTTACTTCAGATAAATGAGAAATACCTTTATCTGTTAAATCAATCTGATTGTTTTTTTCTTCAATGGTAAACCATAAATCTTCGTCTACTTCTGGCATTAACTTGTTGTTGTCTGCCATGTAGAAGTTTTCAGTTTTTTGTAATAACTGTTTAATTCCTTCTTGCGATAAAAATTTAATTAACGCTTTGTTTTTTGGTAAACCTCTGTAAACTCTTAATAATAAGAAGCCACCATCTTTAGTGTTGTCTTCTGCAATTAGTTTTTTTGCTTCTGCTAAAACGCTTACTAAATAATTTTTTTGAAGCGAAACTAAGTCAGCAACTAAAGGTTTTAATTCTGTAAACTCATGTCTGTCTCCTTGCGGAACTGGTCCAGAAATAATTAATGGCGTTCTTGCGTCATCAATTAAAACTGAATCTACCTCATCAATAATTGCGTAGTTTGGTGCGCGTTGTACTAAGTCTTTTTTAGACGAAGCCATATTATCACGTAAATAATCAAAACCAAATTCGTTATTTGTTCCGTAGGTAATGTCTGCGTTGTATGCTTTTCTTCTTTCTTCTGAGTTAGGTTGATAATAATCTACACAATCAGTAGAAAGTCCGTGAAACTCAAAAAGTGGAGCCATCCAAGCGCGGTCACGCTTTGCTAAATACTCATTTACAGTTACAACGTGCACGCCGTTACCAGTTAATGCATTTAAATACACAGGAAGCGTAGAAACTAAGGTTTTACCTTCACCAGTCATCATTTCGGCAATTTTACCTTGGTGTAAAACAGACCCACCAATTAATTGAACATCGTAATGTACCATGTCCCAAGTTACCGGTTTACCGCTTGCATCCCAAGAATTTGCCCAAAATGCTTTGTCATCTTCTAAGTTAACATGGTCGTGTGTTGCAGATAATTCTCTGTCAAAAGGGGTTGCAGTAACTTCAATTTCTTCGTTATTTACAAAGCGCTTTGCAGTTTCTTTTACAACGGCAAATGCTTCTGGCATAATTTCTTCTAAAACCTTTTCAGAGGCTTCATAAGCTAAGTCTTTTAACGAATCTATTTCTGCGTAAATTCCTTCTTGATCGTCTATTGCAGCTTCAGTAGCTTGTGCTTCTAAAGAACTAATTTTAGTTGTAAACTCTTCAGTTGCTTTTGCAATTTTGTTTTTAAATTCTATTGTTTTTGCACGTAATTCATCGTGAGATAAACTAGCCAAAGCGCTTTCAAAAGCATTTACCTTGTTTACAATAGGTTGTAGTATTTTTAAATCTTTTTCTTGTTTGTCTCCAACAAAAAGTTTGATAACTGAGTTTAGTATGCTCATTTTATAATTGTTTTATTTTTAATCCCATAATTAAGATTAAAAGTATGTGTCTGATTTGCAGTCCCTTATAATTTAAAAGAATTATAAAAACTGAGGGTTTAAATTTAACCAAAAAAAAAGCCTCAAATGAGACTTTTAGATATTTTTTTACGAGTATGTTAGTATTCGTCTTCGTTCCAAAGATAATCTTCTTCGGTTGGATAGTCTGGCCAAATTTCTACGATTGAGTCGTAAGAATCACCTTCGTCTTCAATTCCTTGTAGGTTTTCTACAACTTCTAGTGGAGCGCCTGTTCTAATAGCGTAATCTACTAATTCGTCTTTTGTTGCTGGCCATGGTGCATCTGCTAAATAGGATGCTAATTCTAAAGTCCAATACATTTTTTTAATGTTTAATTTCTGCAAAAATAATTTTTTTAACGAGAAATGCAAGTTTTTTTTAAAAAATGTGTAAATCAATAAAAAAAGAACTTAATTTTTTTTCTCGGGAATCCATTTGATTTCCTTTGCTGATAAGTCTTTAGACAACTTTCGTGCCAACACAAAAAGGTAGTCAGAAAGTCGGTTTAAATACATTAATACGTCAGGATTTATAGGTTCCTGTTCGCTTAATTCAACAACCAAACGCTCTGTACGGCGGCAAACACATCTAGCAATATGACAGAATGACACAGTTTGATGTCCGCCTGGTAGAATAAAATGTGTCATCTGCGGAAGCTCTTCATTCATTTTATCAATCTCTTTTTCAAGAAATTCAATTGAGTTATTTTCAACCTTAAGAATATTTAAGCGTTCTTTTCCGTTTTTTAGTGTTTCTTTTTCTGGTGGCGTTGCCAACATTGCACCCAAAGTAAAGATATCGTGCTGAATTTTATTTAACGAACTTTTAATGTGTTCGCTAATTTCTTGATCTCTAATTAAACCAATATGAGAGTTTAGTTCATCTGCAGTTCCGTAACTTTCTATGCGTAAATTGTATTTAGGAACGCGTGTTCCTCCAAAAAGTGCGGTTGTACCTTTATCTCCAGTTTTTGTGTATATTTTCATTTGTAATGAGTTGCAAAGTTTAAAGTAACAAAGTTACAAAGTTTTAGTGTTATGAATTTTATATTCTAATTGTATAATGTTCTTTTGCTTGTTTTGGGTTGAAAAAAACAAATCCCCATTGAAAAGTATCTACAGTACAAGAAACTTTTGGGTGTTTTTTTATTTGTTGCCAAGCTTCCTGCATTTCTTTGCTCCAATAAATATCATCAAAAATAAATATTGCGTTTTTATTGGCTGATTTTAAACAAGCTTCAAAATACTGTAAAGTAGCTTCTTTTTGATGATTTCCATCGAAATAAATAAAATCGAATTGTTTATTTTCAATTGCTTTTGGTAAATTTTTAGCAAAATCGCCAACTTGTAAAGTAATGTTAGAAAACCCAAACTCATTAAATTGTTGTTGTGCAATTTTTGCAGTTTCTGGGCAACCTTCTAAAGTTGTAATTGCAATGTTTTTGTTCTTTGCTGCTAAAGCGGAAGTTGCTAAGCCTAAAGAAGTGCCAATTTCTAAAATTTCTTTTGGTTGAAAATACGTTGTTAAGCGAATTAATAATTTGGCTCTTTTGTTAGAAATTCCTGCAACTTTTACAATTTGGTTAATTTGCCTTTCATTCGAAGAAAAAACAGAAGAACCTGCTCCAAAATCGGTAACCTTAATTGTTGCTGTGTTGCTTAATAATTGTTCTTTATAATTCGTGAAAATTTTATTTTTTTCAATCGAAGTTTTAGGGTTGATATAGTTGTTTTTAAACCCTAAAATAAAAGAATGTTTGTTGTTCTTTTGATTCAAAGATTTAAGTAAAAAAAGCAGAAATGATTTTAGTTTGAAAAACATTGGGGCTAAAATAACAGTTTTAGTTTTTAAAAATTATATTTGTGAATCAAATTACCCTACAATTATGATTAGAAATTTAACGATTCTTTTAATTATCATTATTTTTTCTTCTTGCGTTCCAAGTAAAGATTTGGTTTATTTACAAGGAGATCCGGTACAGAAAACTGAAATTCATAAAATAAATAACGAGCCATATAAACTTCAAATAAGTGATGTTATCTCTATAAATATAAAAGCGCCAGATGAAAAATTAGTTGCTTTGTTTAAGAAAACTGAAGGTACAAGTTCTTCTCAGCAACCTACAGATGGCGGCTATTTTTCTGGATATACAGTTGATAATCATGGGAATATTAGATTGCCGTATTTGGGAGAAATAAATGTTTTAGGATTTACTACAAAAGAAGTTAGAGTAAAATTAGAAGAACGTTTAAAAGGAATGTTTAAAAATCCAGACGATGTTTTTGTTACTGTAAAATTAGCAGGAATAAAATATACAGTTATTGGAGAAGTAGCAAATCCTGGTCCAAAAGTAATTTACCAAAATCAAGTTAGTATTATAGATGCAATCTCTAATGCTGGCGATATTTCGGTTACAGGAAATAGAAAGCAGATTGAAATTTATAGAGGTTATTTAAATAATGATGTAGAAAAATTTTCTATAGATTTAACAAGTGTAGATGCTTTTAATTCTGAAATTTTTTACATAAAACCAAACGATATAATTAATGTGTTGCCATTAAAACAAAAAGCTTGGGGAACGGGTACAACAGGTTTGTCTTCTTTAACAACAATACTTTCTGTATTTACTTTGGTAACATCAACTATATTATTGGTAAGAGGTTTATAAAATGGTAAACAAATCAAACTTTTCAATAGAAAAAAAATCAGCAAGTTCTAGTATAGATTTGGCATCTTATTTTTTTAAGGTTTTGTCGTATTGGAAATGGTTTTTATTAGCAACTATAATTGCCTTTGCTGTGGCAAAATATAAGAATGATAGAAAAATTAGAGGCTATAGTTTAGATACAGTTGTTTCTATAAAGGAAGAATCTAATCCGTTGTTTTCTACAGGTACTAATTTAACCTTTAATTGGGGTGGAGCAAGCGATTTGGTAGAAACGGTAAAAGTAATTTTACGCTCTAGAACTCATAATGAAAAAGTAGTTTCTCGTCTTCAGTTTTACACGCAATATTTAGTGCAAGGAGAATATAGGTTGGATGATGCTTACGGTAAAACTCCTTTTAAAATTAAAGTAGATACAGAGAAACCGCAGTTGTACAACACTTTAATTAAAGTTAAGATGTTGGCAAATAATAAAGTTGAACTGTCTGTAGATTATGGAGAAAACTTTAATAGAATTTCTTTAATCAATTATAAAAAAGACTCAGTTTCTTATTTTACACCAACTGCTAGAAATTATTCTGAAGAGTTTACTTTGGGTGATAAGATTGAAAAAGAGCACTTAAATTTCACAATTCTTCCTTCTAGAACTGGTGGAAATTCAGAAGAGTATTTTGTTCAATTTGGAAGTTTTAACGGTGTTGTAGGTGGTTATAGAAATGTAAATGTAACTGATGTTGCAAAAGGATCTTCTTTAATTAGATTGGCACTTTCTGGACCTAATAAAAATAGGCTTGCAGATTATTTAAATACTTCAGTAAGAGTTTTATCAGAAGACAAACAGGATCAGAAAATTGCTTATGCAGTAAAAACAAAAGAATATATAGATACATTATTTATTGCTGAGTCTAAGAGTTTAAAAGATATTGAAAGAGAGTTAGGTAAATATAAGCAGCAAAATAATATTTATGATTTATCTGCTGAAGGTTCTAAGATTTTTGAAGAAACAACAACTTTAGAAAGAGAAATTAGAGGGGTAAATGATAATGTTAGGTATTTAAATGAATTAGAAAGTTACATAAAATCACATAGTACATATAATAGTGAAGCAATACCAGTTCCTGCTTCTGTGGAGGTTTCAGACGCTAAGATTACTTCAGAAATTGCAGATTTAATTCAGAAGTCTACATTAAGAGAGAATTTAAGAAGTACAGTAACAGCTAATCACCCTCAAGTAATTGGTTTGGAAAAAGAGATAGCAACTAGTCGTAGAATTTTATTGGAAAATATTGTTACGGTTCGTAGTTCTATGCGAAGTAAAGTAAAAACTAATAGAGGTAGACTGCAATCGTATAGCGGTAAATTACGTCAGTTGCCAAAAAAGGAGCAGGGTTTAATTAAGTTTCAACGTAATTATGAAATTTCGGAAGCTAATTATAACTATTTAAAACAAAAAAGTTATGAAGCCGGCACAGCAATTGCTGCTAATGTTTCTGATGTAAAAGTTATAGATTCTGCTAAAGATTTAGGACAAGGTCCTGTGTATCCAAATACGCAATTTAACTATGTTTTGGCATTAATGCTAGGAACTATGTTGCCGTTGTTTTTTATCATTTTGAAAGAAGTTTTGGATAATAAAATTCATACAGTAGAAGAGATTCAGAATAATTATGACATTCCAGTTTTAGGAGTTGTTGGTAAAAACATGCTAGAAACTGATTTGGCAGTATTTACAAAGCCAAAATCTACCGTTGCAGAATCTTTTAGAGCATTGCGTTCTAATATTCAGTTTTTATTCAGAAATAATGCAGAGTCAGATTCATCTTCTAAAACCTTGGTGTTAACGTCTTCTATTAGTGGAGAAGGTAAAACCATGATTTCTATAAATATGGCAACCGTTTTTGCTTTAAGTGGAAAAAAGACGGTTTTAGTAGGTTTGGATTTAAGAAAGCCGAAAATCTTTGGAGATTTTGGTTTGTCTAACGATTTTGGAGTGGTTAACTATTTAATCAATCAAAAAAGTTTGGATGAAGTTACGCATACAACGCAAGTGCCAAATTTAGATGTTATATTATCTGGTCCAATACCACCAAATCCATCAGAGTTATTATTGAGTGCAAAGGCTGATGAAATGATGGCGATCTTAAAAGAAAAATACGATTATGTAGTTTTAGATACGCCGCCTGTAGGTTTGGTTTCTGATGCTTTAGAATTGTTTAAATATTCTGATGCTGTTATTTATGTTATTCGTCAAAATTATTCTGAAAAAGGAATGATGAAGATGATTGATGAAAAATATGCAAACAAAGAAGTTAAGAACATTAGTTATGTTTTAAATGATTTCTCAGTAAGCGGTTCTTACGGATATGGTTATGGCTACGGTTACGGTTATGGCTACGGAAACAGTTATGGTTATCATGAAAACGATAAGCCAAAAACAGTATTTCAGAAAATTAAAAATAAATTGAACTTATAATAGTTCTAAAATATAATTAGGGCAGCGAGTAGGTCTGTTTTTTTTCATATCAATAAATGCTAAAACAGTATTTCCAGTACAAATAAGTTCGTTATTTTGATTTGTGATTTCATAATTAAATTCAATCTTAACTGTAGGTGTTTTTTTTAACGAAGTCTTTACAGTAAGAACATCATCATAAAGTGCAGATTTTTTAAAATTACAAGCCAAAGAAATTACCGGAAGCATTATTCCATTTTCTTCCATTTTTTTATAAGTAATATTTAAAGAACGAAGCCATTCAGTTCTTCCAAGTTCAAAATACTGAGCATAATTACCATGATAAACAACGCCCATTTGATCTGTTTCGGCATAACGTACTCTAAATGAGTGTTCAAAATTCTTCAAATTAAATTATTTTTAAATACGTCTCTATTTACATAAAAAATAACTAATAATCAATAGTGATTTGATTTTTTTATACTGAATTTTATTCACACTTTTGTAGAACGATAGAAAAGGGGTATTAAGAGGGCTTATATCTAGATTAAACAAACAAAAATTTACTATAACAATAATGACTAAAACTGCTAACTCAGTTTGGAATGAATGCTTGTCTTTTATAAAGGACAACATAAAACCACAAGCATATAAAACATGGTTTGAACCAATAAAACCTGTAAAATTAGCTGGTGAAGCATTAACAATACAAGTGCCAAGTAAATTTTTTTACGAGTGGTTAGAAGAGCACTATATTAAATTGTTAAGAGTTGCATTAGTTAGAGAGTTAGGTGCAGATGCAAAATTGATTTATGATGTACGTATGGAAAATACGTATAGTAGCAATAATCCACAGACAGTTAAAATACCAAGTTCTAATCGTAATCCATTAAAAACTCAAAAAGTAACAGTTCCTTTAGAATCTAAAAGGGAATTAAAAAATCCTTTTATAATTCCAGGATTGCAAAAAGTAAAAATTGAATCTCAATTAAATCCGAATTATAATTTTACAAATTTTGTTGAAGGAGATTCTAACCGTTTAGCTCGCTCTGCTGGTATGGCAGTTGCAAATAAACCAGGAGGAACTTCTTTTAATCCGTTATTAATTTACGGAGGTGTTGGTTTAGGAAAAACACATTTAGGGCACGCAATTGGTGTTGAGATAAAAGATAAATATCCAGATAAGACAGTTTTATATATTTCTTCGGAAAAATTTACACAACAATTTATAGATTCAGTAAAGTCTAATACACGTAATGACTTTATTCACTTCTATCAAATGATAGATGTTCTTATAATTGATGATGTACAGTTCTTGTCAGGTAAAACTGGAACTCAAGATGTGTTTTTCCACATATTCAATCATTTACACCAAAATGGTAAGCAGGTAATTTTAACATCAGACAAAGCACCTGTGGATATGCAAGATATAGAACAGCGTTTACTTTCTCGTTTTAAATGGGGATTGTCTGCGGAGTTACAAGCGCCAGATTACGAAACACGAATTTCTATTCTTCAAAATAAATTATTTAGAGATGGTGTAGAAATGCCAGAAGAAATAGTTGAATATATTGCTAAAAACATAAAATCTAACGTTCGTGAGCTAGAAGGTGTAATTATTTCTATGATTGCACAAGCATCTTTTAATAGAAAAGAATTTACCTTAGAATTAGCGAAACAAATTGTAGATAAGTTTGTTAAGAATACTAAGAAAGAAGTTTCAATAGACTTTATTCAGAAAGAAGTTTCTAAGTATTTTGATATGGATGTTGCTACATTGCAATCTAAAACACGTAAGCGACATATTGTACAAGCACGTCAATTAGCAATGTTTTTTGCTAAAAGATTAACTAAAACTTCGTTAGCAAGTATTGGTAACCAAATTGGTCAAAGAGACCATGCAACTGTGTTACACGCTTGTAAAACGGTTGATAATCTTACCGAAACGGATAAACAATTTAGAAAATACGTTGAGGATTTAAGAAAGAAACTTACTTTTTAAAATATACAACCTCACTTTTTGTGAGGTTTTTTTTAATCTCTTTTATATGAAAATACTAATGGTTTGTTTAGGTAATATTTGTCGTTCGCCTTTGGCGGAAGGAATCCTGCAATCTAAAGTTTCCGAGAGTATTTTTGTGGATTCCGCTGGAACTGCTGGGTATTATGAAGGACGTTTGCCAGATTCTCGATCTATTGAAGTTGCTAAAAAGCACGGTATTGATATTGCGAATCAAAAATGCAGAAAATTTAATGTTGAAGATTTTGATAATTTTGATTTAATATATGTGATGGATCAAGGTAATTATGTTGAAGTAAGGAATGTTTCTAGGAATGAGAAGGATATGCAAAAGGTAAAAATGATTTTAAATGAAGTTTACCCAAATTCAAATAAAAGCGTTCCAGATCCATATTTTGGAGGAGATTCTGGATTTGATAATGTCTATGAAATGCTTGATGAAGCGTGTACTATAATTGTTAAAAAACTACAATAATGAACGGTAAATTATATTTAATTCCTACAACTTTAGGCGATACAGAACCTTTAGAAGTAATGCCATTATCGGTAAAAAAAGTTGTTGAACAAATCGATTATTTTATTGTAGAAAATGAAAAATCTGCTCGTAGATTTATCAAAAAAATTACACCAAAAAAATCACAAGCATCTTTAGAATTGATGCTTTTAGACAAATATGCAGACGCTTTTGAAACCGATAGTTATTTAGATGTATGTAAAAAAGGAATTAATGTTGGTTTGCTTTCCGAAGCAGGAGTTCCTGCCGTTGCAGATCCAGGAGCAACTATTGTAAAGTTAGCGCATGATAATAATATTCAAGTTGTACCGTTAGTTGGGCCTTCTTCAATTTTAATGGCAATAATGGCTTCTGGTATGAATGGGCAAAGTTTTGCTTTTAATGGTTATTTACCAATTGACAAATCAGAAAGAAAAAGAGCAATTAAAGATTTAGAGAAGTTGTCTAAAGATAAAAATCAATCTCAAATCTTTATTGAAACGCCGTATAGAAATGAAAAAATGTTGGCAGATTTAAAAGCAGCTTTATCACCAGTAACTAACTTGTGTATTGCTTGCGATATTTCGCTTCCTTCAGAATATATTAAAACATATTCAATAAACGATTGGAAAAAACAAAAGCCAGATTTACATAAGCGTCCAGCAATTTTTATTATTCAGAAGTAATAAAATAATTTTAAGAAATTCTTTTATTTAGATTCCCGTTTTCACGGGAATGACAATTTTAAAGGAAGTTTCTTTTTTTCTATTAAACTGTAGCTTTTTTATTTGCTTGAATAACAGAAACATCATATCCTTTAAATTTATTTAAATAAGATTCAATTGTTGCTCCATAAGCGTCAGAGAACTTGTTTACACCTTTACTACGTAAGTATTTTTTTACATTTCCAGCACCACTTAAATGAGCGGCTGCTAAAATTCCAGACTCTGTAATTTTAATACCGTTTATGGTTTTTCCTACAGAACGTTTTATGTCCTTTCTTAAAATGTATTTATTTACTTTACAAAGTGCTATAAACGCTTTTTCTTGCAATTCTGGAGTGTTTAAAAATGCTTTTGTATTATAAATTCTAAAACGTAGTAAAGTGGTTTTACCAAATTGATATTTACCAAGATATCCTAAAGAGTTTACAGCATTGTATTTTCCTTGAGATTCTTTAAAAGCTAAAGCTTCTTTAAAGCCAATAAAGTCTTTTTGTAAAAGAGGAATTACCACCGAGTTTGTATTTGTAACGGTAGCTTTATTTATAGTTTTACTTTCTTTTGGGTTAGTAGTAGTAAAGTTGGTTAAACCTATAAAAACTAAAATCAATATTAAATTTCTAATAACTAATTGTTTCTGTTTAGCGATGCAAAGATACAGGTAAAATAATTAAACACCTAATAATCAATAATTTACAGTGTTTTTCATTTTATCAAATTAGGAATTTCACTATGCTTTTTTTGTAAATGAATGCGTTTAATCTAGTATCTGTTGAATTGTATTTAATAAAGTGGTTAATTTATTGCGAATAAAATTTTGTTAATATTATCTTCCAATTCCTCTTTGATTAATCCATCGTTGGTATTTTGCGGCATTTCTATTATGTTGAGATAATGTTTTTGCAAACTCATGAAAACCAATTTTATCAACACTAGCGCACATATACATGTATTTGTGTTTAGCAGGATTTAAAACGGCATCTATTGCAGAAACATCTGGCATTGCAATTAACGTTGGCGGTAAGCCTGTGTTTTTATAAGTGTTATAAGGCGATTTTAATTCCAAGTCTTTAGTAAGTACTCTTTTTACAACAAAATCTTGGCCTTTAATTTCTTTAACACAATAGATAATAGTTGGGTCTGCTTGAAGCGGCCAACCTCCTTTTAATCTGTTTAAATACAATCCAGCAACAATTGGACGTTCGCTTTTTTGAGCAGTTTCTTTTTGCACTATAGAAGCTAATGTAATAACTTGATCTTTTGTTAAGCCTAGTTTATTTGCTTTTTCTAATCTATTAGAATTCCAAAAGCGTTTGTATTCTCGCAACATTTTATCTCTAAATTTTTCAGCGGAAGTATTCCAATAAACCTCATAACTATTAGGAATGTAAATTTGAATAGCAGCTTTTTTAGATAAGTTGTTTTTTGATAAAAAAGATGTATCAGTAAAAGCGTTCAGTAAAGAAATAGAGTCGGTTTCTAATTGTTCAGCAATTCTACCTGCTAATTTTTCTACTGTATCTTGGTTGTTAAAAGCTATTTTTATTGGAGCTTGATTTCCAATGCGTAACATGTTTACGATGTCGTTATTAGACATTCCTTCTTTTAGTACATATCTACCAGGTTTGGGCTTAGAGAAATTCTTTTTAGCTGACACCCAAAGAAATGTTTCTGGACTTTTAGAAAAAGGTGCTAGTTTTTCTTTTACATCAATAAGACTTTCCTTAGAACTAACAAAAAGGATAGTTTCTTTTGTAATGGTGTTACCAAAGATTTTTTGGTAGTAGTTAAACCCAATAATTCCTGCAAATAAAAGGAATCCAATAATTCCGTATAAAAGTTTTTTATTCATAAAATTTAAATATTTTTTCTTGAGCTTATAAAGCTTAATCCTTCTTAAAGGGTTTGTTGATAAGTTGAAATAAGATTTCGTTTTTATAATTCCCTTCGGATAAAATCCAGTCTTTTTTTATGCCAATTTGTGTAAAATTATGTTTCTTGAATAATGCTAAGCTTTTAGCGTTGTCTTCCGTAATATTAGCAAAAAGTTGATGTAAATTTAAGTGTTTAAAACAATAATTAATTAATAATTCTAAAGCTTCTGATGCAAAACCGTTTTGTTGTTCTTTTTCAGCAATTAAAACACCAATTCCTGCGCGTTTATGTTGTGGATTAAAATCGAATACATCGATCATTCCAATTTGTTTGCCTGAACTAATCTCTTCAATTATTAAGCGAAGTTGTTTAGCTTCAAAAATATCTAAATGTGCATTTTCTAAATATTGTTTCAATAAAAATTTAGAAAAAGGAGTTTGCGTATGACTAACTTCCCAAAAAGCTTCATTGTTTTCTGTGTTGAATAGAAACTCTAAATCTTCGGGTTCTAAGGCTCTTAATTTTATTTTTTGACCTAAAAGTGTTTGCATTATATTTCTATTTCACCATTAAAAACAAATTGAGCAGGTCCTTTTAAAAATACATTTTTATAAACGCCCTTTTCTTCAGTAAATGAAACCTCTAAATTTCCTCCTTCAACAGGTAAAGAAATTAAGTTACTGTTTGTTTTATTTGTTTTATGCATTGCAATAGCAACTGCTGTAACTCCAGTTCCGCAAGCTAAAGTTTCATCTTCTACACCTTTTTCATAAGTTCTAACTCTAAAAGTGGAAGCATCAATTTGTTGTACAAAGTTTACGTTACTTCCAGGATCTTGATAGCTGTTTCTAATTTCTTTTCCGTTTTTAAAAACAGGATACTCTTCTAAATCATCAACAATTTCTACATGATGCTGTGTTCCTGTGTGCATAAAAACTGAGTTGTCATTCAGTTGTATTTCATTAACATCAATCATTTGTAAAGAAACAATACCGTTTTCAATTTTAGCAAAATGTTTTCCATCAACAGCTAAAAAGGTAGTTTTTTTTTCAATAATATTTAGTTTTTTAGCAAAAGCAACTGCACATCTTGCTCCGTTTCCACAAAAAGTTTGACTTCCATCAGCATTAAAATACACCATTTTAAAATCTGTATTTTCATCATTTTCAATTAGAATAACACCGTCTGAACCAATTCCAAAATTTCTATTACATAATTTATGGATTATTTCTGCGTTGTTTTTAGGAAAGGTATTTGCTCTGTTGTCAAACATTACAAAATCATTTCCTGTGCCTTGATATTTATAAAAAGTTAAATTCATTACCGCAAAGATAGCAAATTTAGCAGCATTTAAAACTTGTTAAATAGCCGTTAAAGTCCGTTAAAATGAAGTTAAACAGATTTATTGAATTTGTTAAAAGTGTATATTTGAGTGTAAATAAAAACAAAAAATAAAATGAGAAAAGTATTCGGAATTATTGGAGCTGCTATTCTTGGAGGAATAGTAACGTTGGGAGGTTACAAATTAATAATTGAAAAACCTCAAGTTGTTGTTGAGCAAACTACAACACCTAATATGCAAATGGTAAATGCAAATTATAGTCCAGAAGTTATAAATACCTCAAGTGCGCCAACAGATTTTACGGAGGCTGCAGAAAAAACGGTGCACGCGGTTGTACATGTTAAAAATACAAATACAAAATCTTCAGTAAACTCGCTGTCAGATTTATTTTATGGAGGTGTTCCAAGAGCGCAAGTTGGTACTGGAAGTGGAGTTATTATTTCTCCAGATGGTTATATTGTTTCTAATAACCACGTAATTGCCAATGCAAACGATTTAGAGATTACGTTAAATAACAAGAAAAAATATAAGGCAGCATTAATTGCTACTGATGAAAAGAATGATATTGCTTTATTGAAAATTGATGCTGGTTTCGATTTACCTTATATACCTTTTGCAAATTCAGACAATGTAAAAATTGGTGAATGGGTTTTGGCTGTTGGTAATCCATATAATTTAAATTCAACCGTAACCGCTGGTATTGTAAGTGCTAAAGGAAGAGATTTAGAAGGAAATAGAAATATTGATGCTTTTATACAAACAGATGCAGCAGTTAATCCAGGAAATAGTGGAGGAGCTTTGGTTAATATACGAGGAGAATTAATAGGTATTAATACAGCTATTACATCAAAAACTGGTTCTTTTATTGGGTATTCTTTTGCAGTGCCGTCTAATATTGCACGTAAAGTTGTAGATGATTTATTAGAGTTCGGAAATGTACAAGAGGCTATTTTAGGAATAAATGTTGATGGATCTCCTTCAACAAATGATATTGAAGGTGTTAAAATAGCATCAGTAACAGAAGATGGTGGTGCAAAAAGCGCTGGTATTATAGAGGGAGATGTTATTGTTAAAGTTAATAATGTTAAAATTTCTAAGTTTTCTGAACTTACGGGACAATTAAAAGCAAAAAGACCTGGGGATTTTGTTGAAATTACAATAGATAGAAATGGAAGTGAGCTTAAAAAGCAAGTTAAGTTGAGTAAAAAGGACACGTATTATTCTCAAGGATTTGGTGTTCAATTAAAAGATTTAACCGAGAAAGAGAAAAAGGAAAAAGGAATTTCTTACGGAGCTAAAATTGTAGATGCATCTAACAGTAAAGGTTTCACGTATTTTAATGTTGGAAAAGGTTATGTTTTAACAAAAATAAATAATATAAAAGTGAATAGTGCTTCAGAGGCTGTTTCTATTTTAGATAAATACACAGGTAATCAACACTTCTATCTAGAAACCATAAATCCAAAAGGAGAATTAGAACGATATAGATTTTAAATAGATGTTAGCTATGTTTTTTAGATCCGGTTTTGACTTATCAAAGCCGGATTTTTTATGCCATGAATTTTGCGTGAAAATTATAACGAAATCGATTTCGTATTCTAAAAAAAAGGAATACTTTTGCATCAAATTTTAAAAATTTTCAACAACACAACTATGTCAACAATAGTAAATTACGAGAAAGAAGTTGTTTTACAAGCTGAAACAAGAAAAGCAACTACAGAGTTTATCAATATTGTAAACGATTTATGGTATGACAAATCAATAGAATTGGTTTTATTCCGTAACACATTAATTGATAAAAGAGCTAGTGAAGTTTTAAACTTAATAAACTACGCAGGTGAGTTTGTAGCAAAGTCAATTACAATTCAAGACGCATTAGATATTGCAAGAGCAATTCAGCAATTAGAATTACCGGCTTCTAAATTAGATATTGGTAAACTAGCTTATGAATGTTATTTAAATGAAGATGGTTGTAAAGACAAAGTTGCCTTTGTCAAAAATCAATTAAAAGACATTGCAGAGGTTTCAGATTTACAACCTAGAGACGTTGTTTTGTATGGTTTTGGTAGAATTGGACGTTTATTAGCACGTGAGTTAATGAGTAAAATGGGGCGCGGTTCTCAATTAAGATTAAGAGCGGTTGTAACACGTGGAGAAATTAACCAAACTGTATTAGAAAAAAGAGCTTCATTATTAAGTATCGATTCTGTTCATGGAGATTTCTTAGGAACTGTACAAACAGACGTAGAAAACAATGCATTGGTAATAAACGGAACAACTGTACACATGATTTCTGCTGCAAAACCAGAAGATATCGATTATACAGCTTACGGAATTAACGATGCTTTAGTAATAGACAACACAGGAGCTTTTAGAGATAAAGAAGCATTAAGTCGTCATTTAGTAGCAAAAGGAGCAAGTAAAGTCTTATTAACTGCGCCAGGAGCAGGAGTTCCAAATATTGTTCATGGAGTAAATCATTTAGAAAACAATCCAGATAATATAGATATTTTCTCAGCAGCATCTTGTACAACAAATGCAATTACGCCTGTTTTAAAAGTTTTAGAGGATAACTTCGGAATTAAAAAAGGACATCTAGAAACTATACACGCATATACAAACGACCAAAATTTGGTAGACAATATGCACAAGAAATACCGTAGAGGTAGAGCAGCAGCTTTAAATATGGTAATTACAGAAACAGGTGCCGGAAAAGCAGTAGCAAAAGCATTGCCTGCTTTAGAAGGTAAATTAACTTCAAATGCAATTAGAGTTCCAGTTCCAAACGGATCTTTAGCAATTTTAAACTTGCAATTACACCAGAATGTAACTACAGAAGCTGTAAATGCAATTATGAAAAAGTATGCTTTAGAAGGAGATTTAGTAGAACAAATTAAATTTTCATTAGACAATGAGTTGGTTTCTTCAGATATTGTTGGTACAACTGCGCCATCAATTTTTGATAGTAAAGCAACCATTACCGATGGAGATACTATTGTAATTTATGTTTGGTACGATAACGAATACGGATATTCTCATCAAGTAATGCGTCTTGCAAAACACATTGCAAAAGTACGTCGTTACACATATTATTAATAGTTTGTCATACTGAACTCGTTTCAGTTTCTTTAAATATATAAACCCGAAGCAATTTGTTTCGGGTTTTTCTTTTTATGTTGAGCGTAGTCGAAAGAACATGTGCTGAGCGTAGTCGAAAGAACTTGTACTGAGCGTAGTCGAAGTATTTGAAGCTATTTCCTGCTTTCACTACTCGCTGTTTCGTTCCTCAACGAGCTCAAACATACCGTTCAATCAGGGCTAAACGTGTTTGCTAGTTTTTTGAGTCTAAAAGTTAAGGTTTTGTGGGCCTATTTTTAATTTACGCTAAAATTCGAATTGTATATAACGGCAAGCGTCCAAAGAGCGAAGCGGTCTGGATGCGATAGTGGAATACAATGTAGAATTTAAGAAAATTAAAATCAGTCTAGATTTTTGTTTCTTTTCATCAATGGAAAAGAAAAATGAATAAATTTACATTTTTAAGAATAGTTGAATTTGATTGTTTTTTCTGTATTTTTATCAAAAAATAAAACACGAATGAAAATCTTATTTTCTGTTATTTTATTACTATCAATTAGTCATATGCAAGCACAAGAATTACCCTATTATGAAATTCCAGAATCAGCAGAAAACTATACAGCAGGTTCCGTAGCAGGGAGAATGGTAGACGGCTTAGGGTTTCGTTATTATTGGTCTACAGAAAATTTAACAGAAAAAGATTTAGCTTTTCAATCGGCAGCAGAAGCAAGAACCACACAAGAAACTATAGCACATATTTACAGTTTAAGTAATACCTTGTTAAAGTATACAAATACAAAATTTGAACAAAGTAAGCCAAGAGAAGAAATGTCTTTTGCAGAAATGAGAGCACAAACATTATATAATTTAGAAGCTGTTAGCAATCGTGTAAAAGTAAGTGAAGATGTGTCTGAATTTGATACAAAGAAAGATGGTAAAACAACAGTTCCTTTTTATTATTTAATAAATGGTCCAATTGCAGATGCAATTTGGCATACAGGACAACTAGCTTCTTATAGAAGATCTTCAGGAAATCCTATCAACTCAAAAATAAATCACTTTTCAGGAACTGTAAGAAAGTAATTTTAAATGACAATTCAACAACAAATAGAAACGCTTCGCGAAGACTTAAGAGCACATAATTATAATTATTATGTGTTGGATAATGCAACAATTTCCGATTTCGATTTTGATATAAAATTAAAAGAATTAGAAAAGTTAGAAGAAGAAAACCCACAGTTTTTTGATGCAAATTCACCAACACAAAGAGTTGGAGGTGGAATCACCAAAAACTTTGAAACGGTTACCCACAAAAATCGAATGTATTCTTTAGACAATTCATATTCTAAAGAAGATTTGTTAGATTGGGAAAAGCGTATTCAAAAAATGTTAGGAACAGACGATATTGAATACACGTGCGAACTTAAATACGATGGAGCTTCTATAAACTTAACGTTTGAAAACGGCAAATTTGTAAAAGCCGTAACTCGTGGCGATGGTTTTCAAGGAGATGATGTTTCAAAAAACATTAGAACCATAAAATCGATTCCTTTACATTTAAAAAACGATTTTGTAACAGACTTTGAAATGCGTGGAGAAATTATTTTACCGTTAGGTGGTTTCAATAAAATGAACGAAGAACGAGTTTCAAATGGGGAAGAAGAATATAAAAATCCAAGAAATACCGCAAGCGGAAGCTTAAAATTACAAGACAGCGCAGAGGTTGCAAAACGTCCGTTGGATTGTTTGTTGTATCAAGTAGTAACTTCAGAAAGAAAATACAAAACACATTTTGAAAGCTTAGAAAACGCAAGAAAAGTAGGTTTTAAAGTTCCAAAAACAATAACGTTAGCAGCATCAATTGATGCAGTTTTCGATTTTGTAAATTCTTGGGATTCTAAAAGACACAATTTACCTTATGAAACAGACGGAGTTGTAATAAAAGTAAATAATTTACAACAACAAGAAGAGTTAGGATATACAGCAAAAGCGCCACGTTGGGCAATTGCATATAAGTTTAAAGCAGAACAAGTTTCAACAGTTTTACATGAAATTACCTATCAAGTTGGTAGAACTGGAGCAATAACTCCAGTTGCTAATTTAGAACCAGTTCAATTGGCTGGAACGGTTGTAAAACGAGCTTCGTTACACAATGCCGATCAAATTGAAAAGTTGGATATTAGAATAAACGATACTGTTTTTGTAGAAAAAGGAGGAGAAATTATTCCGAAGATAATTGCAGTAGATTTAACTAAACGCCCAGAAAGTTCTGCGCCAACAAAATATGCAACAAATTGTCCAGAATGTAATACCGAATTGGTAAGAACAGTAGGTGATGCAAAACATTATTGCCCAAATGAGTTTGGTTGCGCGCCACAAATAACAGGAAGAATCCAGCATTTTATATCAAGAAAAGCCATGGATATTGATGGTTTAGGTGGAGAAACGGTAGATTTATTACGCAAAGAAGGATTAATACATAATTATGCCGATTTATACGATTTAAAAGTTGAGCAAGTAATTCCGTTAGAACGTATGGCAGAGAAGTCTGCACAGAATATGGTTGACGGAATAAAAAAATCAACTGAAATTCCGTTTGAAAAAGTGTTATTTGCTTTAGGAATCCGTTTTGTAGGTGAAACCGTTGCTAAGAAATTAGCAAAACATTTTAAGTCTATTGATAACTTAATGGCGGCGGATTTAGAAACTCTAATTTCAGTAGATGAAATAGGAGAAAGAATTGCGCAAAGTGTTATCGATTTTTCTCAAGATTTAGGAAATATTCAATTAATTGATAGATTAAAAAGTTACGGAGTTCAATTAGAAGTTTCCGCAGAAAACTTAGCAAATCAAACCGATAAATTACAAGGAAAAGTAATTGTGGTCTCAGGCGTTTTTCATCAAATGAGTAGAAATGAACTCAAAAAAGCAATTGAAGATAATGGAGGAAAAGTAAGTTCTTCCATCTCTAAAAAAACAAGTTTTATTGTTGCTGGAGATAATATGGGGCCAAGTAAATTAACAAAAGCTCAAGATTTAGGTGTTGAAATTATTACGGAACAAGATTTTATAAACTTAATCAATTAAATGACCAAACAAACCAAAATAACAATAGCATCAATATTGTTTTTAATAGTTACAATTATTGATGTCTATGCGGTAATAGTTCAAGACAAAACATTAGAAATGATTTTTAAACCATTGTTAATGACAACTTTGGTAATAATCTATTTGGTTTCAGTAAAAAAGCCAAATTTCTGGTTGGTTTCTGCTTTGTTCTTTTCCTTTTGGGGAGATGTTTTTTTACTGGATAAAACCAACTATTTTGTATTTGGCTTAGGTTCTTTTTTAATAGCGCATTGCTTGTATATTGTAATGACGAAGCAATTTTTAAAGAAATTTAATTTTAAAGAATTATTGATTTGTTTTCCTCCATTTGCCATGATTTTTTTAGGAGTACTTCAGTTTATTAAGCACAATTTAGGTGAAATGCTAATTCCTGTAATCGTTTACGGATTAGTAATTTCCGTTTTTGGAGCATTTGCATTATTAAATTATAGGCAAGAAAGAACAACGCCAAATATGTGGTTGTTATTAGGTGCGGTTTTATTTATTGCTTCTGATAGTTTAATAGCGATTAACAATTTTTACAGCCCAAAACAGTTGTTTAACGTGTTAATTGTTGTTTTGTATATCCTTTCTCAATACTTAATTGTGAAAGCCGTGATTAAAAAAACAATAAAATAGTATCCTAATAAAGCAACTACTTTTTCATTTTGTAAATTTGAATACTAAAGAAGATGTCTAAAACGTATAAACTTATTCTTATTTAAATACAGTTTATACAGTTTTTTAAACTAAGAACACATTTTTAGCTTACTACTCTTGTAGAATAAATAACTTTGCAGGATAAAATATTTTTGATGAGATTTTTTCTTTTATACGTCTTTTTTTTAAGTGTGTTTTTGTCTTGTAAGACAAATGCTCAGGCAGAACTGGTTCTTTTGGATGAATTTGTTTTAGCAGATTCAATTAAGTCTAATAATTCTGTTATTGGTGGTTTGTCTGGAGTAGATTTTGCAAACGGATATTATTATTTTGTTGTAGACGATTCTAGAAAACCTAGATTTGTTAAGTCAAAAATTAAATTTGATAAAGACACAATTACATCTATAGATTTTATTGACGTAATTTATTTAAATGATTCAACGGAAACTTTTTATAATAATACTTTTTTAGACTTAGAATCTATTTTTGTTGACGAAGAAACCCAAGAAATAAATTTTGTTAGTGAAGGCTCTATAGTTAAAGGTAAAAGCCCGTCTGTATTTACCACAGATGCTTTAGGTAAATTAGTCCATAATTATACTATTCCGAGTTACTTTATTCCAAATAAAATAGCAAAATTAAAGCACAATGGAGCTTTTGAAGGTTCTTCTAAAAGTGTAGATAACAAAGGTTTTTGGATTGCAATGGAATCTCCTTTAATAGTTGACGGAGATGAACCTACGTTTAAAAAAACATCTTCGCCTATTAGAATTACTTATTTTGATAAAACTTCTAAGAAAGCCACAAAACAGTTTGCATATCAATTAGAACATATTACTAAACCATCTAAAGGAAAAGTAAATTTAAATGGTTTAACAGCTATTTTAGAATATAAAGAAAATCATTTTTTTATTATTGAAAGAACATATCAAAGTGGTTATGGAGCTCACGGAAATATTATTCGAATTTTTGAAGCAACTGTAGCAAACGAAACTACAAATATTTTAAATGTAGCATCTTTAAGAAAAACTGATTTTATTCCGCTTAAAAAGAAGTTGTTATTCAATTTTGAAAATGTAGAAAATAAATTAACAGACGGAATAATTGATAACATTGAAGGAATTACATTTGGGCCAACATTAGCAAACGGCAATAAGTCTTTATTATTAGTCTCTGATGATAATTTTCAATTGTATGGTAAACAACTTAATCAACTTTTGTTGTTAGAGATAGTAGAAAAATAAACGATTAAACATAATAAAACCCTATAAGTGTTCAATTTTTTAAAGAAAAAAGAAACAGTTCTTGCAAATAAATTAGCTGAGTTACAATTAGAAACTATAAAAAGTTCTAAGCGTAATAAAGTTAAAACAGTTGCAATTATTACTACAGAAGAAATTTCTCAAAAATATAATTTACAAAACCTTGTTGAAAAATCATTAGCAATTAAAAATACTAAAATTTATAGTTTTAGAAAATTTGATAAGCAAAATGAAATATCATTAAATCATTTTTCAGAAAAAGACATTGCTAAAAATGGAAAAATTAAAGATGAAAACTTTAATGTTTTTCTAAATGAACCATTTGATTTATTAATCGGTTTTTTTGATACCAATCATTTATATATTGAATATGCTACAGCAAAATCCAACGCAACCTACAAAGCAGGTTTTGCAAACGTAAATGAAGACCTGTTCGACTTAGAAATTCATTCTAAGACCGATCATACTTCAGAATTTTTATCAGAATTAAAAAAGTACTTACAAATTTTAGATAAACACTAAAATAATTAAAATTAAACAGTTAAATCCAATCTGTAAAATTTAATCGTTACTAAGCTTTTATTAATCAAAGTCTCCAAAAAAGAAGTATTTTTACAGGACTTTAAAAAACGATAGAATGCAAAAGTTTATAGGAACCGGAGTTGCGTTAGTAACACCATTTAATAATGATTTAAGTGTAGATTTTGAAGCGCTTAAAAAGTTAGTAAATTATAATATAGATAACGGAACAAATTACCTTGTAATTAATGGAACAACAGGAGAAAGCGGAACAATTACTGAGGAAGAAAAGCAGGAGATAATTGCTGTAATTGTTGACGTTAACAAAGGTCGTTTACCTTTAGTTTTAGGAGTTGGCGGAAATAATACCGCAAATGTTGTAAAAGAATTACAAACGAGAGATTTATCTAATATAGATGGAATTTTATCCGTTGCACCTTATTATAGCAAACCAACCCAAGAAGGTTTTTATCAGCATTTTAAAGCCATTGCAGAAGCAACAGACAAACCAATAATCTTATATAATGTTCCTGGAAGAACGGCTAAAAATATGGAGCCAGCTACAACCTTACGTTTAGCTAAAGACTTTAAAAATGTTGTAGCGGTTAAAGAAGCAGGTAACAACCAACAACAATATTACGAGTTAATAAAAAACAAGCCAGCAGACTTTTTAATAATCTCAGGTGATGATGATTTAGCATTAGGAACAACCTTAGCAGGAGGTTCTGGAGTAATTTCGGTAATAGGGCAAGCATTGCCAAAAGAATTTTCTACAATGATTAATTTAGGACTTGCAGGTAACAATGTAGAAGGATTTAAAATTCATTATAAAATAATGGATATTATCAATGCAATTTTTGAAGAAAACAATCCAGCAGGAATTAAATCGGTATTACATAAATTAAATATCTGTTCAGACGAAGTAAGATTACCGTTGGTAAAAGCTTCACCTGAATCACAAAAAAAACTAGCACAGTTTATAGATAATTTATAATTTGTCTAAACAAAAATTAGAGAAACAAAAGACCACAATAGCAATATTGTGGTCTTTTTTTAGCATCTTTGAACTATTAAAAATGAAATTATGTTATCAAAAAAAATAGAAGAAGCATTAAATGGTCAAATTACTATAGAAGCAGAATCTTCACAAGTATATTTATCAATGGCATGTTGGGCAGAAACTCAAGGTTTTGAAGGTGTTGCGCAGTTTATGTACGCACATTCAGACGAAGAACGTATGCACATGTTAAAATTAGTGAAATTTGTAAATGAAAGAGGAGGTCACGCAAAAATATCTGAATTAGCAGCGCCACCAACAGAATTTGGTTCGTTTAAAAATATGTTTCAAACATTGTTCGATCACGAAGTATTTGTATCAAAATCTATCAACGATTTAGTACATATAACATTAGAAGAACGCGATTATGCAACACATAATTTCTTACAATGGTACGTTTCTGAACAAATAGAAGAAGAAGCATTGGCAAGAAATATCTTAGATAAAATCAACTTAATTGGAGACGATAAAGGAGGTTTATATTTGTTTGATAATGACGTAAAGCAAATTGTTGGGCAACAAAACACCGATCAACAATAATAATTAGAAGCTATTTCCTGCTTTCACTACTCGCTTTTTTTGAGAAAAACAAAAAAGAGCTCAAACAAACCGTTCAATCAGGGCTAAGTTAACTTGCTTCAGCTAGTACTAACAGCATAAGCAAGACTAATTAACAAACATTTAGTATAAAATTCAGAAAAAAATTAGAGATTTTGTGGTTTATTGCACCGCACAATTTACTGTGTAAAAAATCGTTTTAATAATCCATAATTAATCACTAATTTTGCACCCGACCTATTTGGGATATAATAATGAAGAAAGTAGTATATTTATTGGCGTTCAGTTTACTTTTAATTTCGTGTGGCGAATATCAAAAAGTATTAAATAAAGGAACAACAGAAGATCAGTACAAGATGGCTGTAAAAATGTATGAAGCCCAAAAGTACGGTAAAGCAATACGTTTGTTTGAAAAAATAACACCAAGTTATAGAGGTAAACCACAAATGGAACGTATCCAATTTATGGTAGCAAACTCTAATTTTAACGAAAAAAGTTACAGTCTTGCAGGGTATTATTTTGATAGATTTACTCAGAATTATCCTAAAAGTTCTAAAAAAGAAGAAGCAGCATTTTTATCTGCATTATCATATTACAAAGCTGCACCACGTTTTAGTTTAGATCCAACAGATACAAACAAAGCATTAAATGCTTTTCAAAAGTTTATTGATGAAAATCCAAACTCATCTAAAATTGCTGAGGCAAATAAATACTATAAAGAAATACGTTATAAGTTAGAGAAAAAATCTTTCGAAATAGCGAAGACATATTATAGAACTGCGGATTATGATACAAGAAATTATAAAGCAGCCATACAAGCTTTCGATAATCTTTTATCAGATTATTTAGGAACAGAATTTAAAGAAGAAGCATTGTATTACCGTTTTAAAGCAGCAAATGATTTTGCTTTAAAAAGTACAAAAAGAAGAAAAGAAGAGCGTATTAAAGAAGCAGTTACTGCTTATCAAAAGCTAAAAAGAAATTTCCCAGAATCTAAATTTATGGAAGATTCTAACGAAATGTTAGCAGAATTACAAGAAGAACAAAAACAATTTGCAAAAATTTAATTATGGATTATAAAGACACAAATGCAGCTAGTACTACAATAACGTATGATAAAGGTGCAATTGAAGCCCCAACAGATAACATCTATGAGGCAATTTCAATTATAGCAAAAAGAGCTACTCAAATTAATTCTGATTTAAAGAAAGAATTAGTAGAAAAGCTAGATGAATTTGCAACATACAACGATAGTTTAGAAGAGGTTTTTGAAAACAAAGAACAAATTGAAGTTTCTAAATTTTACGAACGTTTACCAAAACCAACTGCATTAGCTGTTGAAGAATGGTTAAATGATAAAGTATACCACAGAACACCAGACGCAGAATAATATGTCTGTATTAAGCGGTAAAAAAATATTACTTGGTATTACAGCAGGTATTGCCGCTTATAAAACGGCAAGCTTAGTCCGTTTATTTATAAAATCAGGCGCAGAAGTCAAAGTTATTATGACACCTGCGTCTAAAGATTTTATAACACCACTTACACTTTCAACACTTTCTAAGAATCCAGTTCATTCAACTTTTTATGATAAAGAAGATGAAAATGAATTATGGAATAATCATGTAGATTTAGGTCTTTGGGCAGATGTGTTTTTAGTTGCACCAGCAACAGCAAATACATTATCTAAAATGGCTAATGGAACGTGTAATAACTTGTTGTTAGCAACCTATTTATCGGCAAAATGTCCAGTGTATTTTGCGCCTGCAATGGATTTGGATATGTATATTCATCCATCAACAAAAACAAGTTTAGACAAATTACAAGGCTTTGGCAATGTAATGATTCCTGCAACTTCTGGAGAATTAGCAAGCGGTCTAGTAGGAGAAGGAAGAATGGCAGAACCAGAAGATATTGTTTCTTTTATTGAAAAAGATGTACACTCAAAACTTCCGCTTCGCGGTAAAAAAGTATTAATTACTGCGGGTCCAACTTATGAAGCTATAGATCCAGTTCGTTTTATTGGAAACCATTCTTCAGGTAAAATGGGATTTGAAGTTGCAAAAACTGCGGCAAGTTTAGGAGCTGAGGTATTTTTAGTTTCTGGTCCATCTAGCCAAAAGGTTAAGCATTCTTTTATTCAAAGAATAGATGTAAAATCTGCAGAAGAAATGTATAATGCATGTCATAAAGTATACAAAACTGTAGACATTGCTATATTATCTGCTGCTGTAGCAGATTATAAACCAAAAAATATAGCAACTCAAAAAATAAAAAAGAAAGATGCTTCGTTACACATAGAGTTATCACCAACAAAAGATATTTTAAAATCTTTAGGTGAAATTAAAACGAATCAATTTTTGGTAGGTTTTGCTTTGGAAACAAATAACGAAGTTGAAAACGCTAAGAAGAAAATAAAAAGTAAAAATTTAGATTTAATTGTTTTAAACTCGCTACAAGATAAAGGAGCAGGTTTTGCAGGAGATACAAATAAAATTACTATTATTGATAAAGATTTTAGCCAACAAGTGTTTGAATTAAAATCTAAAAAAGAAGTATCGAAAGATATTATTAATGAAATTATAAACAGAATAGATGCGTAATATAGTACTTGTTTTAGCTTGTTTTTTATCGATTGCAACAGCAAACTCGCAAGAGTTAAATGCGTTGGTAACTGTTAATGCAGATCAAGTTCAGAGTACCAATAAACAAGTTTATTCAACTTTAGAAATAGCGTTAACAGAATTTATTAATCAAACAGAATGGACTAATAAAACTGTAAAACCGCAAGAAAGAATCAATTGTGCTTTTACAATTATTGTTAGCAACCAATCTGGGAATAATTTTGATGCAAGTATTCAAGTACAATCAACAAGACCTGTTTTTGGATCTACATATGAAACGCCTGTTTTAAATATAAATGATGGAAACTTTAGTTTTCGTTATAATGAGTTTGATCCATTATTATACAATGCTACACAGTTTGATTCTAATTTAGTTTCAACTATTGTGTTTTATGTGTACACAATTTTAGGTGTAGATGCAGATACTTTCGCTTTAAAAGGAGGACAAAATTATCTAAAGGAAGCAGAAAGAGTAATGTTACAAGCACAGCAAAGCGGTATTTCTGGTTGGCAAAATCAAGTTGGTTCTCAAAACCGATTTGAATTAATTGACAACTTTTTATCACCTAAATATGCAACTTTAAGAAGTATTTACTACAACTTTCATAGAAACGGATTGGACAAGTTTTCTTCTGATTTAACAAACGGAAAGCAACAAGTTGAATTAAGTGTTACGCAACTAGAGCAATTGTTTAATAAAGATGTTGGTAATTATATGATTCGTGTTTTCTTAGACGCAAAATCAGATGAAATAGTTACTATTTTTACTGATGGAAAAGAATCGAGAAACCAACAAAAGATGGCAACTGTTTTACAAAAGATAATGCCAACCCAAGGAAATAAGTGGCGTAAGATTGAGTAATATTTATTGCTTTAATTCATCCAAATTAAGTACTTTTATATTCTTATTTTTATAAAACTTGCTTACACAACTATCCATACAAAATTACGCGTTAATAAATCAGTTAAGTATTGATTTTACAAAAGGATTATCTATAATCACTGGAGAAACTGGTGCAGGTAAATCAATTCTTTTAGGAGCTCTTGGCTTAGTTTTAGGTAACCGAGCAGACTCTTCTACATTAAAAGATACCTCTAAAAAATGTGTTGTAGAAGCACAATTGGCAATAACTAATTATAATTTACAAACTTTTTTTAACAAAGTAGATTTAGATTACGAAGCAAATACAATAATCAGAAGAGAGATTTTACCTTCTGGTAAATCACGTGCATTTGTAAATGATACACCAGTAACTTTATCGGTTTTAAATGAGTTAAAATCTAAATTGATTGATGTGCATTCTCAGCATCAAACATCAGAACTTTCCGATAGTAATTTTCAGTTTTCTGTATTAGACACTTTAGCTAAAAATCAAACAAAAATTGCATCTTATAAACGTGGATTGGTACAATACAATACTTTGCAAAAAGAGTTGTTATCCTTACTGCAATCGCAAAAAGAAGCCAATCAACAATACGATTATAACTTGCATTTGTTTAATGAGTTTGAAGAAGCCAAGCTACAAATAGATGAACAACAAGTATTAGAAGAAAAGTTAGATAAGCTCAATAATATTGAAGATATAAAATTAAATTTATCAGAGTCGCTTCAAATTGCGGTAAATGATGAAGTTGGTGTGCAATCTTTATTAAATTCAATTGAATTCAGTTTAAGCAAAATAGCCGATTTTTCTAAAGAATACAAAGAACTTTCAGAACGAATTTCTTCCGTAAAAATAGAATTTGATGATATAGTTTCTGAATTAGAAAGCGCAAATGAAAACGTTGAATTTAATCCAAATGAATTAGAAAAGATAAACGATAGATTACAATTAATTTATAATCTTCAAAAGAAGCATGCTGTTAGTTCAGTTGAAGAATTACAAGCAATACACGCAACACTTTCAGACAAAGTTGGTCAAGTAGAAAGTGCAGAAGAAACCATTAATAAAAAGCAAGAAGAAATTAATTCAGTAGCAAAAAAGTTAGATGAGGTTGCTACAATGATTTCTACTTCAAGAAATAAATCGGTACCAAAATTAACAAAAGAGTTAGAAGTTTTATTAGCAGATTTAGGTATGGAAAACGCACGTTTTTCAATCAAAATAAAAGAAACAGCTAATTACTTTTCAAACGGAAAAGACGAATTAGAATTTCTGTTTTCAGCAAATAAAGGTGGTAGTTTTGGCGAATTAAAAAAAGTAGCTTCTGGTGGAGAATTATCTCGTATAATGCTTTCAGTAAAAAAAGTATTATCGCAAAACAGCAAGTTGCCAACCATTATTTTTGATGAAATTGATACTGGAGTTTCTGGAGAAGTTTCTAATAAAATAGCAACAATAATGCAGCAAATGAGCCAAAATATGCAAGTAATTACAATTACGCATTTACCGCAAATAGCCGCAAAAGGAACGCAGCATTATAAAGTGTACAAGGAAGAAATAAACGGCGTTACAACTACAAATTTAAAGCAGTTGTCTTTAGACGAACGTATTGTGGAAATTGCAGAAATGCTAAGCGGAAAAGATATTTCAGACAGCGCACTTACACATGCAAAAGAATTATTGAACTAAAATTATGAGTGATAATAAAGCAGAAAATTTATTTTTTGAAGCAGATCAATTAATTGACGACAATAAAATTGTTGAAGCTAAAGAGATTTTAATAGATTTATTAAGCGATTTTCCAGATTACGGAAGAGCGCACAACCATTTAGGTTGGTTGTATAGCGTTAAATTTAACAACTATCCAAAAGCAAAATATCATTTAGAATTGGCTATAAAATTTGCTCCAGATTACCAAGGCGTTTATGCCAATTACGCATATTTGCTTGTAGAAATGAATTTGTATGATGATATGATCCATTTTGGAAACAATGCAATCGCTAAAAATGTGGCAGATCCAGCAACTATCTATAACAAAATGGCACAGTCATTTGAGTTAAAAGGAGAATTAATGGAAGCATTCAATTTTTACAAATTAGCCATAAAAGGCGCTATAAACAATCAGTTTTTAGACGAATTATATGCTGCGGTTAATAGAGTAAAAGGAAAAATGGGTCTTTTACAAAAACTAAAATTGATTAATAAATAGCGAACCAAAACAGGTGTTTTTAAGAAGCTATTTCCTGCTTTCGCTACTCGCTGTTTCGTTCCTCAACGAGCTCAAACAAACCGCTCAATCAGGGCTAAAATTACTTGCTAACTAATAGAAAACTAAATAACGTTGATACTTTCTAATTTTTCATTTTCAATAATAATTCCGGTCTATAACAGACCGCAAGAAATTGATGAGTTATTAGAAAGTCTTACAAAACAAGACTTCTCAGACACTTTTGAAATTGTAATTGTTGAAGACGGCTCAGAAGAATCTTCAGAAGAAATTGTAAAAAAGTATTCAGAGGAATTAACAATTCAATATTTTTTCAAAGAAAACAGTGGAGCAGGAGCAAGCAGAAACTACGGAATGCAACGCGCTTCAGGTAATTATTTTATCATTTTAGATTCAGATGTAATTGTTCCGCCTCAATATTTATCAGAAGTACAAAAAAGTTTACAAGAAAAGTATACAGATGCTTTTGGTGGTCCAGATGCGGCGCACAAAAGTTTTACCAACTTACAAAAAGCAATTAATTACTCAATGACTTCTGTGTTAACCACAGGCGGAATTAGAGGTAAGAAAAACGCAGTTGGTAAATTTCAACCAAGAAGTTTCAATTTAGGGTTGTCTAAAGCAACTTTCGAAAAAACTAACGGATTTTCAAAAATGAAAACCGGTGAAGATATTGATTTAACATTTAGACTTTGGGAAAATGGTTTCGAAACTCAATTGATAGAAAAAGCATTTGTATTTCATAAACGTAGAAGTACAATTCAGCAGTTTTTTAAGCAGACTTTCTCATTCGGAACTGCAAGGCCAATCTTAAATAAAAAGTATCCAGAAACAGCTAAAATAACCTATTGGTTTCCGAGTTTATTTATAATTGGGCTTGATATTAGTTTTATTCTGGCAATCTTTGGTTTTAACCAACTATTATATTGCTATGGATTGTATTTTGTTTTAATCTTTTTGGATTCTTTACTTCAAAATAAAAATATTGTAGTTGCTTTTTTGAGTGTTATAACAAGTTTTACTCAGTTTATTGGCTACGGAATAGGTTTTTTAGAATCGAAGTTTTTTATAAAATAAAGCTCCCAATTTCTTGAGAGCTCTAATTAAATAATTTCCAAAATCTTTTCGGTTGGTCGCCCAATTACGGCTTTGTTTCCATTTATAATAATTGGTCTTTCAATTAATTTTGGATTGTTTACCATTGCAGTAATAATTGCTGCATCCGATAATTCTTTTCCTTTAAATTCTTCTTTCCAAACCTTTTCGTTTTTACGAACCAATTCAATAGGAGCAATTTTTAGAAGTTTAATAATTTCTTTCAATTCTTTTTCTGAAGGAATGTTTTCTAAATATTTAACTACTTCAAACTCTTTTCCTGATTCTTCTAAAAGTGCTATTCCGCATCTTGATTTAGAACAACGGTTATTGTGGTATATTTTTATCATTTTATATTAGTTTCAAAGTTTTTAGTTTTGATTACTGATTACTGATTACTGATTACTTGATTTCTGTCCGTTTAACATTAAAAAAGCCTTTAAAAACGGTTGAATATCACCATTCATAACATTGTCTACATTACCAGTTTCGTGTGCAGTTCTAACGTCTTTTACCAATTTATAAGGATGCATTACGTAATTTCTTATTTGACTTCCCCATTCGTTTTTCATTTTATTGGCTTCAATATCTGCACGTGCCGCTTGTTGTTTCTGTAACTCAATTTCGTATAATTGAGACTTTAACATTTGCATTGCCGTGGCTCTATTATCGTGCTGAGAACGCGAGTTTGAACATTGAATTTGAATTCCCGTTGGCTTGTGATGTAGCTGAACTTTAGTTTCAACTTTGTTTACATTTTGTCCTCCAGCACCACTTGATCTTGCGGTTGTAATTTCTATATCGGCAGGATTTACTTCAATTTCGATAGAATCGTCTGCAACTGGATACACATAAACAGAGGCAAAGCTTGTGTGGCGTTTTGCATTGCTATCAAACGGAGAAATACGTACCAATCTGTGAACACCATTTTCTCCTTTTAACCAACCGAAAGCATAATCGCCATCAACTTCAAAAGTTACGGTTTTTATTCCCGCAGCATCGCCAGCTTGGTAGTTTAGTGTTTTAAGTTTGTAACCTTGTTTTTCTGCCCACATTGTGTACATTCTGTAGAGCATTTCTGCCCAATCGCAACTTTCTGTTCCACCAGCTCCAGCTGTAATTTGGACTGTTGCAGATAAAGAATCGCCTTCTTCCGAAAGCATATTTTTAAATTCAATATCCTCTATAAATGTACTTAGTTTTTCAAATTGTGCGTTAATTTCAGATTCTTCAACTTCACCTTCTTTATAAAACTCGTATAAGACATTTACATCGTCATTTAATGTAATTGATTTGTTATAATCTTCTACCCATTTTTTCTTAAAACGAAGTTCTTTCATAACAACTTCAGCAGCTTTGGGATCATTCCAAAAATCTGGATTTGCCGTTTTTTCTTCTTCATTGGCAATTTCAATTAATTTTTTATCTATTTCTAAATAAGATTTTAATTTCTCAATTCTTGTGGCAATATCTTTAAGTTGGTCTTGTGTAATCATACGTTGAACAAAAATAACTGAATTTTTAAGATTTCTTGTTTTAAAACTGCTCCTTATTTTATAGATTTATAGAAATTATACCAAACATGAAAAAATTACTGCTTATTCTATTCTTTATTGCGTTTTCTGTTGATGGGTTTTCACAGTTTTTCACTGAAAACACGGGAACATCTTTGAAAAAAGGAATTACCAAGTATGAAGGTTATTTTCCGTTTTATTACGATGATACTTCTGATAAAATATTCCTTCAAATTAATAATTTAAATACGGAATTTTTATACGTTCGTTCGCTTTCTGAAGGTGTTGGTTCTAACGATATTGGTTTGGATAGAGGTCAGTTAGGAAATGGTGTTGTAGTATATTTTAAAAAAGCGGGAAACAAAATTTTATTAATTCAGCCGAATCAAGATTTTAGAGCAATAACCGATAATAAGGAAGAAAAACAATCTGTAAAAGAAGCCTTTGCAAAATCGGTTTTACATGGTTTTCTTGTTAAGGAAGAAAAAAACGGGCGATTTTTAGTAGATGCAACCGATTTTTTTATGCGTGATGCGCACGGAGTTAAAAGTACTTTGGCAAGAAATAAACAAGGGAGTTATAGTTTAGATAAGAGTAAATCGGCTTTTAATTTAGAGCGAACAAAAGCGTTTCCTAAAAATGTTGAGTTTGATGTAATGCTAACTTTTAAAGGAACTCCAAAAGGTTATAATATAAGAAGTGTAACGCCAGATGCGAGTTTGGTTACGGTAAATCAACATCATTCTTTTGTAGAATTGCCAGATAATAACTACAAACCAAGAGTGTATGATCCGCGTTGTGGTTCTTGGCAAATGACGTATATGGATTATGCAACTCCGGTTGATGAACCAATTACAAAACGTTTTATTTACCGTCATCGATTGGAAAAGAAAAATCCGAATGCAACAATATCAGAAGCAAAAGAACCTATAATTTATTATTTAGATAGAGGAACTCCAGAACCGGTTCGTTCAGCTTTATTAGAAGGCGGAAGTTGGTGGAACCAAGCTTTTGAAGCCGCAGGTTATAAAGATGCTTTTCAGGTTAAAATGTTGCCAGAAGGCGCAGATCCGTTAGATGTGCGTTATAATATGATTCAATGGGTGCATCGTTCAACTCGCGGTTGGAGTTACGGTGGAAATATTTCTGATCCAAGAACAGGAGAAATTATTAAAGGTCACGTTAGTTTAGGAAGTTTACGTATTCGTCAAGATTTTTTAATTGCGCAAGCGTTACAAGCACCTTATAAAACGAGTGATTCTGACGATAAATTTGCATTAGAAATGGCAATTGCTAGAATCAGACAATTATCTGCACATGAAATCGGACACACTTTAGGGTTTGCTCATAATTTTGCAGCAAGTAGTAACAATAGAAGTTCGGTGATGGATTATCCGCATCCGAAGTTATCCTTAAAAAATGGAAAAGTAGATTTTTCTGAAGCGTATGATAATAAAATAGGCGAGTGGGACAAAGTTACTGTTGCCTATGCATATCAAGATTTTATTGGTGAAGAAAAACTTCAATTAGAAAAAATATTAGATGAAGCTTTTGATAAAGGATTTCGATTTATAACCGATTCAGACTCAAGATCAAAAGGAAGTGCGCATGCGTATTCTCATTTATGGGATAATGGAAAGTCTGCTTCTAAAGAATTAGAAAATGTGTTGGCAATTAGAAAGCGCGCAATTGCAAATTTTTCTACGGATAATGTACAAAGTAAAACACCATATTCTGTATTAGAAGATGTGTTTGTTCCGTTGTATTTTTTCCATCGTTTTCAAACGGATGCAACTTCAAAAATTATTGGCGGATTGGATTATACCTACGCAGTTAAAGGGCAAAAGGAATTGATTGTAAAACGAGTTGATGGAAAAACCCAAAGAGATGCTTTAAAGACTTTATTAAAAACGATTAATGTTGAAGAAATAGCGATTCCGAAGAAATTATTAGCCTTGTTTCCACCAAGAGCTTATGGTTATAATAGAACAAGAGAGAGTTTTAAATCTAAAGCAGGTGTTGCTTTTGATCCTTATGGAGCGGTACAAACAGCTTCTGCATTTACATTGAGTTATTTATTGCATCCAGATAGAGCAAATAGATTGGTGCAGCATAAGAGTTTAGATAAAAATCAATTAGGTTTTGCTGAAGTAATTGAAGATTTAATTATTAATTCTTTCGAGATAAAACACAAAAACTCGTATCATCAAGCATTGCAAGAAGTTGTTCAAGTTGAAGTTTTAAATGCAATGTTTACTTTGGCTTCAAACAAAAATGTATATCCACAAGTGAAGTCAATTTTAAACAAAACGTTCACTAAATTAATGCTAAAGGGAAATGATAAATATTATTTAGAAATGATTGTTAATTATAAAAAGAATCCGTCTAAATTTGTAAAAGTAAGCGCACCAAAAATTCCAGATGGTTCGCCAATTGGGAATGATTATAAATATTAATTAGTTAAAATATAGATGGACTTATTTTTAGGTTTTTTACTAATATTCTCCTTACTCTTACTTGTTATGGGATTAGGATTATTGGTAAGATGGCTCTTTTTTAAAGGGAAAAAAGGAGTGAGTTTCTTAAAATCTATTGAAGAAGTGCAAATTTACATTAGAAAAAATAAGAAATGATTATAGATTTAATTTCAGATACAGTTACCAGACCATCAAAAGGAATGTTAGATGCAATGATGAACGCCAAAGTTGGCGATGATGTTTTTAAAAGTGATCCAACGGTAAATGAATTGCAAGAAAAAGTTGCTAAATTATTCGGAATGGAAGATGCATTGTTTTTTCCTTCAGGAACTATGGCAAATCAAGCCGCAATTAAATTACATACGCAACCAGGAGATAGAATGTTTTGTGATAAATGGGCACATGTTTATAATTATGAAGGTGGAGGAGCAGCGTTTAACGCAGGAGTTACATCACATTTAATTGATGGAAACAGAGGAATGTTTACTGCTGAACAATTAACATCTGCAGTTTCTGGAAGAGCCGATATCCATGTTCCATATAATAAATTAGTTTGTATAGAAAATACAACAAATAAAGGAGGTGGAGCTTGTTGGGATTTTACTGAATTAGAGAAAATTCAGAAAGTATCAAAAGAAAATAATTTAGCTTTTCATTTAGATGGAGCACGTTTATTTAATGCATTGGTTGCTAAAAATGAAACTCCAAAACAATATGGTGAGTTGTTTGATACCATTTCAATTTGTTTATCAAAAGGTTTAGGTGCACCAGTTGGTTCTATTTTAGTTGGAAGTAAAGAGCATATTGCAAAAGCACTTAGAATTAGAAAATTATTTGGAGGTGCAATGAGACAAGCTGGTTTTTTGACAGCAGCAGCAATTTACGCATTGGACAATAATGTAATGCGTTTAGCTGAAGATCATAAAAGAGCGAAAGAAATTGAACAAGTTTTAAATTCACTTTCTTATGTAAAAAATGTTGAGCCAGTAGAAACAAATATTGTAATCTTCTATGTAGATGATTCTATGGATGCAAATGATTTCATTTCAAAAATGAAAGACAAAAATATTTTATTAACTCCAATGGGTGAAGGTAAAATACGAATTGTAACGCATTTAGATTATACGGATATAATGCACGAAAAATTATTGAAAGTTCTTAAAGAATTTTAAAATAATACTCTAATAAAAGGTGTAAACCCATTTGCGTTTACACTTTTTGTGTCGTCATATAAAAGATCATACTGAACACCAAAAGTAACTTTGCCTGTTATGTAAGCTGCTCCAATGTTTAATGATGGATAGCTATAAGTATCATTAGTGGTTCCAAAACTTCTATCTACATAAGATTGCATTAACTCAGCAGAAAACTCAATTTGTCGTATTGGTCTATACAAAGTAAGTACACTTGCAGAATAAACATTTGCATTAAAGTCTCCTCTTTTGTTATATAAATAACCTAATGTTGCTCCAATTGAAAATTCTTCATTAAAGTCATAAACTGCAGTAGGAGAAATTGAAATTGAAGTATTATTACTTCCAAAACTAAACCCAAAACCACCACCAAATCTAACATTATTAAAGAAAGAGTCTTCGTTTGATTGAGAGAAAGATGAAATAGAGAATACTAATAAACAGATTGTTAGTAAATGCTTCATGAAGAAAATTAGTTTAATTTAATTCCGCTAATTTAGCTAATTCTTTATAATTACGGTTTAATTTACGTAATAATATTCCGTAGATTAATTGATAAACTCCATACATTAATCCTAGAAAAATTCCCGTAATCACGAATGAGACTCCTATTGTTTTCCAGATTTGCACAGTTGTAATAGTCTCAATTTTAAAATTTATTTTTGCTGATACAATAATTGCAATTGAAAAAGCGACAAAAACAAGATTGAAAATCACATAATTTCTAACAGTTTTTCTAGTTTTTAATATTTTATGCATTAGTACTTTAGTAGAGTCTACAACTGAGATAGATTTATAGTTAAGATAAAATTGAATTAAAAAATAAATAACAACCACTAAACTTATAACCATGGAAATATTATAAAATGGAAGTATTCCTATTTTTTCATATTCCTCAATTGATTTGGTGTTATCAACAAAAAAGTACATAGAATTTAAAACCACAAACTCCACAATCCCAATAATAAAAATCCATTTTACAATAGATGATGAGCGTGCATGCGCCATCTTATATATATCAATTTGAGAAACTTTATCAGTTTCTTCGGGTTGATTATCCCAAGCTTTTTTATAATTATCTAATACATCCATAATTATGGGTTTAGTATTTTTTTTAACTTATCTTTTGCTCTGTTCATTTTAACTCGAGCGTTTACTTCAGAAATACCCAGTGTTACTGCTATTTCTTTGTAAGGTTTGTCTTCTAAATACAAGAAAATTAATGCTTTATCTATATCTCCCATTTTTCTAATGGCAGTATATAAGGCCTTTAATTGTAATTCTTGTGTGTCATCGTAATCTTCACCTTTTATTTTATACGCAAAATCTTCAATGTCTTGAGTTTTTATTCTTCTTGTTGATTTTCGATACAACGAAATAGCTGTATTTAAAGCAACTCTATACATCCAAGTGCTAAATTTAGCTTCGCCACGAAACTTGGAGTAATTTTTCCAAAGTTGAATGGTTATTTCTTGAAACAAATCATTATGTGCGTGCTGGTTTGTCGTATAAATTCGGCAAACCTTATGCACAATATTCTGATTTTGTTCAAAGTCGGCTAAAAATTTTTGCTCTTGTTCGCTTTGCACGTATTAGTTTAATTAGTTGATTGTAGATAAGTTGCTCAAAAGTAGAAATTGTTACATAAAAAATGAAGTTTATTTTAAATATTTACAATTCGGGGTATAAAAACGACAATTCGGTAAGGTTAAGTTTTAAAAACTAGACTTCAGTTGCATATTTGTATCATAATTAACCACTAAAACAAAAATTATGAAAACAATTGTAACTATCGCAACATTAGCTTTATTATTTGTATTTAATACTTTAGAAGCTCAAAACAAAACAATAACAGTGTCTATAGAAAATGTAACTTCAGATGATGGCAAAGTAGGTTTTGCTTTATATACGAAAGATAATTTTATGGGAAAACCTGTTCAAGGTACTGAAGGAAAAATTAAAGATGGTAAAACGAGCGTAGTTTTTGAAAACGTAACTCCTGGAGAATATGCAATTATTTGTTACCATGACAAAAACAACAATAATAAATTAGACTTTGCTACAAATAGAATGCCTTTAGAAGATTTTGGAGCATCAAATAATAATATGTCTTTTGGTCCACCACAATTTGAAGACGCAAAGTTTGCCGTTTCTGATAAAAATGTATCTTTAGAAATCAAATTTTAATAATTCAGTAAATAAAAAAACGAATGAAATCACCTGCTTCAAATTCTTTTAAAAGTTTAAAAAGTGACATTTGGATTTGTTTAAAACTAACCATTGCCTTTGGTGTCTTATTTATAATTATAAATCAACAATTTACTTTAAAGGGAGCAGGTTATACGTTTTTAATTTCCGCAATGTATTCTTTTATTTTAGGATTAGGAAATGGAATAATTAACGATTATTTAAATACAAAGTGGAACTGGGTTACTCAGACAAATCAAAGAGTTTTGTCTGGAGTTATTGCCACAATAATTTATACAGTAATAGCAGTTTTATTAATTCATTATGTGCAATATATAGTAATGTTTGGGTATGATCCTGCTAACTTTTTTAAAGGATATTTAGTTTGGGTACATCTTTTTGCAATTATTATTTCGTTAGGAATTGCTACTTTTTTTCATGCAAGAGGTTTTATGGTAAACTGGAAAGCTGCCATGGCACAAGAAAATACACAACAACAATTTGTTGCTAAAACAGAAACAGCAAAGTTTGAGACTTTAAAGAATCAATTAGATCCACATTTTTTATTCAACAGTTTAAATGTTTTAACCTCTTTAATTGGAGAAAACCCTGCGCAAGCAGAAAAATTTACCACAAAACTATCTAAAGTTTATAGATATGTTTTAGAGCAAAGAAATAAAGATTTAACACCTTTGGCGGAAGAATTAAAGTTTGCTAAAGCGTACATGGAACTATTATCAATGCGATTTGAAGATGCTGTTGAGTTTAATATTCCGTCTGAAGTAAGTAGTGATAGTTTAAAAATTGTGCCGCTATCATTACAATTATTATTAGAAAATGCAGTGAAGCATAATGTGGTTTCTTCAGCAAAGCCATTAAAAATTTCAATTACTGAAGAAAACGGTTTTTTAAAAGTTACCAATAATGTAAATCCGAAGGAAGCCATTGGTAAAAGCACAAAAGTTGGTTTGCAAAATATTGCGGATCGCTATGGTTTAATTACCGATAGATCGGTAGAAATAACAAATAATAAAAGAACATTTACGGTAAGTTTACCCTTACTAACACAAATAAATAGCATTATGAGAACATCAGAAGATTACGAAAATAGTAAATATGTACGTGCCGTAGAACGTGTTGAAAAAATGAAAGAATTTTATCAAAATTTGGTTACATATTTAGTAATGATACCAGTTTTTATTTTTATTAATTTACGTTTTGTACCACAATTTCATTGGTTTTGGTTTCCAATTTTTGGTTGGGGAATTGGAGTGCTTTTCCATGGATTAGAAGCATATAATTATAGTGTTTTTATGGGCAAAGATTGGGAAAGTAAAAAGATAAAAGAATTAATGGATAACGATAAAAATAACTATTAAGATGAGCGCTAATTTAAAAAAAGAAGAAAGCTACTTAAAAGCTAAAAAGAAAGTAAAGGACATAAAAGGATTCTATATTCATTTAACGGTTAATATAGTTTCTATTGCAATAATTGTAACCGTTAATTTATTATTTTCTCCTGGTTATCATTGGTTTTGGTATGCGGTGTTTGGGATAACAATTGCCCAATTAATACACGCTGTAGTTGTATTTGGATTCCCAAATTATGGTTTAGATAAAGATTGGGAAGAGAAAAAAATAAAAGAATTAATGGACAACGATTTAAAAAACAAATAAGATGGAATCAAATTATTTAGAAGAGCAACGTTATATAAAAGCAAAGAAACGCGTAGATAATATTAAAGGTTTCTATGTACATTTATTAGTATATGTATTGGTAAATATCTTTATTACTGGTGTAATTATTTTCGGATTAACACATGATGAAGATTTAACTTTTACCGAAGCAATAACGCATCCTGGAGCTTATATGACTTGGTTGGGTTGGGGAATTGGAGTTTTCTTTCATTGGTTAGGCGTTTTTGGTTTTCCTTCAGTAATTTCTAAAGATTGGGAAGAACGAAAAATCAAGGAATTAATGGGAGAAGATGAAGAGAAGTCTAATAAATATTTAAAGAAATATGATGAGGAAAATAGATAATAGAAACGATAGTCAAAAATACATTCGTGCTAAAAAACGGATTGAAGACATTAAAAGTTTTTATAAACATCTTTCTTTTTATTTAATAATAAACCTGTTTTTTATAATTAGAAGAATTTATAAAGACATACAATATGGCGATTCTGTTTTTGAAGCCTTTACAGATTTAGATAATTATAGGTTCTTTTTTTGGTGGGGAATTGTCTTAATTTTTCATGCCGTTGGAACCTTCGGAATTCCTAATTTATTTAGCAAAGATTGGGAAGAGCGAAAAATTAAAGAATATATGAACAACAATCGTTAAATTTGAACAGTAACTTTTTATAGTATTTTAAAAGATGAAAATAATTATTATTGAAGACGAAAAACCTGCTGCAAGAAGACTTGGACGCATGTTAGCGGAACTTAATTTAGAAGCACAACAAATGTTACATTCTGTTGAAGAGTCTATCAATTGGTTTCAAAATAATGAGCATCCAGATTTAATATTTTTAGATATTCAACTTTCAGACGGATTATCATTCGAGATTTTTGAAGAAGTAGAAGTGAAGTCGGCAATAATATTTACAACAGCGTATGATGAATATGCGTTAAAAGCTTTTAAATTAAATTCAATAGATTATTTATTAAAACCAATTGACGAAGACGAATTAAAAATTGCAGTAGATAAGTTTAAAGAAAATCAGCCAACCCAAACCAATTTACAAGTTAATATAGATGATATTAGAAAGTTGTTGGTAAATCCGGTTGATAGAAAATTCAAAAAACGTTTTACTATAAAAGTTGGTCAACACCTTAAAATTATTCCTACAGATGAAATTGAATGCTTTTATTCAGAAAATAAAGCAACCTATATTCATACTTCAACTAACAGAAATTATTTAATAGATAATTCTTTAGAACATTGGCAAGACGAATTAAATCCAGATCAGTTTTTTAGAGTAAACCGTACTTTTATTGTGCATATAAATGCAATAAAAGATATAGTTTCCTACACAAATTCTCGTTTACAAATAAAGTTGAATTCTTATAATGAATCTGAAATTATTGTAAGTAGAGAACGTGTAAAAGACTTTAAAAATTGGATTGATTAAGCTGTCACCTTTGTTTTTCAGACATTTCCCCAAAGCGGGAAAAATGAGTTTGTTTGCGCAATTAAAAACTTAGTTTTAAGGTTTCAAAGTCACAAAAATTGCAGAGTCTGTCACTTAGAGTAAATTTTGAAGCATGAAAAATTTGTATCGAGAAGTTTTTTACAATTCACTTACATAAAATAACAATTCACTATATTTCTTTTTTTATTGAAGATGATAAGTTTCATTTTTGATGAAAATTAGAAATTATGAAGAAAATTGTGTCGTCTTTAAAAAAATCATTGTTATTTGTATTGGTAATGCATTTATTGCTTTTTACAGTTTTGTCCTTAACAAATGACTTAAATAGAGAAAACTTAAAAGCAGTTCCTTTAATTTTTTCACTATTTTTTATTCCTTCGTTTTTATCTTTTTTAACATTTAACGAAGAGAAAACAAAAATTTCAGACATTTTAAAACCCTCAATCTTGTCTTTTTTTCTTTTATATTTATTTTCAATCGTTTTTTTTAGAGTGTTAAATAATGGTAATGATTATTCTTTTTTTGAATTTCCTATTATATTTATTGGATTAATTGCCATTTTTGTATTTATAATTTTTACAATAGCGCAAAGAATACAGGTAAATTCTAAAAGAATTCGTTACTATAATTTTAAAGAATTAAAATATTCTTTTTTAAAGTTGTTTTTAATTTCACTTTCTGGAGTTATTCTATATACTTTAATGATGGTTGCAAGTCAATTTTATTTTAATCAGGTGATTATGTTACTCTATAAGTTTTTACCAATAGGTTTCATTTCATCCTTAATAAGTATTCATTTTTTTAATTATATTTTTTCAAAATATGAACAACAAAATAGAACTTATTATGTTGCTGTATATTATATAATAGCTATTTCTGTATTAGTTTTTTGGGTAATAATATCATTTAATAACTTCAGAATTGTAAAAGATGGTCTTGGAGCTGCTCTTGATAGAGCTTTTTTATTTCCAACAATACTTATATACACTCCTTTTTTCTTATATACATTAATTGCAACTCATTTATATTTTTTAAGCATTATTAGTAAACAAGAAAAACAATTTTTAAAACAAGAATCGTTATCAAATCAACTCAATTATCAGCAATTAAAAAACCAATTAAGCCCACATTTTTTGTTTAATAATATTAATGTTTTAACCAGTTTGATTGAGGAAAATCCTAAAAAAGCAGTTTCATTTTCAGAAAAACTATCTAATATTTACAGATACTTTTTAGAACAAGAAAAACAAGATGTGGTTTTGTTGAATGATGAAATTAATTTTGCAAAAGATTATCTACACTTATTAAAAAATAGATTTGAAAGTGGATTAAATTTTTCTTTTGATGTAAATCTAAGTGCCGAAAAATATATTGTTAGCACAACGTTGCAGCAAGTTTTAGAAAATGTTGTAAAGCATAATGAAGTAAGCCAAAACAATCCAGTTGATATTTTAATTTCTAAAAAAGATGATTATTTAGAAATTACCAACAATAAAAACAAAAAAGTTACTTTAGAAACTACTTCTAAAAAAGGTATAGAAAATATTAAAAAACGCTATTCTTTTTTTACTGAAAAACAACTTATAATTAAAGAAGATGATAGAAACTTTACAATTAATTTACCACTATTAGAAAAATGAAAGTTTTAATTATAGAAGACGAGTTGCCTTCAGCAAGAAGATTAGAACGTATGTTAGCTAATTTTAATGTGGAGGTTTTAGCTACAACTGTCTCCATAAAAGAGTCAGTAACATGGTTGCAAACTAATACACATCCAGCAATTATTTTTTTAGATGTGCATTTATCTGATGGCTTGTCGTTTGAAATTTTTAATCAAGTTAAAACTGCTGCTAAAATTATTTTTACAACTGCATATAGCGATTATAGTATAAGGGCTTTTGATTACGATAGTATTTCATATTTATTAAAACCTATAAAACTAGCAGAGTTAGAAAAAGCAATAGTAAAAGGGAAAGAAAAAATTAATAATAAAAACGATTTTGAAAACCTAAAAGAGTTGTTTGCTAATTATAAAACTAAAAATTACAAAGACTCTTTTACGGTAAAAAATGGTTCGAAAATAAAAATAATAAAGGCTGAAAAAGTTTGTTGTTTTTATAGTTATGATAATGCCACATTTATAAAAACAAATGATTTTAAAGGAATAATAAATTACTCACTAAGTTCTTTAGAAAATGAACTAAATCCAGATCAGTTTTTTAGAGTAAACCGTACTTTTATTGTGCATATAAATGCAATAAAAGATATAGTTTCCTACACAAATTCTCGTTTACAAATAAAGTTGAATTCTTATAATGAATCTGAAATTATTGTAAGTAGAGAACGTGTAAAAGACTTTAAAAATTGGATTGATTAATTTTTCGCCTTCATAAAATCAGAAATTAAATAACTAATAAACTTACCAACTTGATTGGCAGGAGTTTTATCATTTACAACATCTGGAGAAGCTTCACAAATATGTAAATAACAAACGTTTTTATGTTGCCCAAAAAAGGATGTAAACTGTCTTGCTTGCTTTGTTGAAAATCCACTTGGAGTCATTGCGCTACTTGGAAAAGACTCAATTGCGTCGAGGTCAATTTCAATTCCGAAGTTTGTATTTGAAACAAAATCAAGAGCCTTTTTTAATTCAATTGTAAAATCTTTGGTATTGTAAACTTCTAGTTCTTCAAAAGTGTTGTATTGCAAATCTGGATTTGCATCTATAGTATCAAAAATAGTTTTTGGAGTATAATTTTCATGTATCCCAAACATGTAATATTTATCAAGAAAACTATTATTGTATGCGTAACTAAATCCGTTTCCGCTATGGCGTTCTTCGAGCTTTCTAAAATCTGTATGAGCATCTAGATTGATTACATTTATTTTTTCTTCAAAAGCTTCAAAACTACCTTTTATATTTCCGTAGCTGTTGTTGTGTCCGCCACCAATAATGATTGGAATTTTACCAGCACCAACAATTAATTTAATTAATGCAGATAATTCTTTGTCAATTAAACGAACTAATTGATCGCCTTTTTCTTTAAAATTAATATCAGTTAATGCTATGTTTTTTAATTCTGAAGAGAAATCTAAATGACCTAAAATCAATAAGTCATTACCTTTATTGTAGTTGTTTTCTTGAATATTACAAACAGATTTTAATGCAGCTTTCCATGCGTTTTGTGCGCCACCATTTCCACCATTCATTCTAACGCCAATATCTTCTGGTACTCCAAATAGTACAAATTTTACAGATGAATTTTTAAGTTCTTCGGATAGATTATTAGTTGAATTTAAAGCCTGAACACATTCGCCAAATTTGGTTTCTCCATCTCGTTTTGCAATTAACGAATCAATAGCTGTTCTTGTGTAAAAGTGTAAATGTTTCATTTTAAATGCTTTTTCCGTCAATAAAAACAGTGTCAATTAAATTACTTCCAAAAGAATAAGGAATAAATCCATAAGAAGGAATTTCTTTTGTAATAATAAAATTTGCTTTTTTACCTTTTGTAATACTTCCAACTTCGTTGGAAACATTCATAGCATAAGCGCCATTAATTGTTGCGGCATTTATAGCTTCTTCTGGTGTCATTTTCATTTTTATACAGGCAGTTGCAACCACAAAATTCATATTTCCAGAAGGTGTAGAACCTGGATTATAATCTGTTGCCAAAGCTAACGGCAAACCGTTATCAATCATTTTTCTTGCTGGCGTGTACGGAATACTTAAAAAGTAGGAGCAAGAAGGCAAGGCAACTGGCATTGTCCCTGTGTTTTTAAGTGCATCAATATCGTTGTCATTCATAACTTCTAAATGATCAACAGACAATGCATTGTATTTTATAGAAACCTGAACACCTCCAATAGTTGTAAACTGATTAACATGTACTTTAGGAATCAATCCAAGTTTTTTTCCAGCGGATAAAATCTTGTCTGTATCTTCCACAGAAAAATAACCCGTTTCACAAAATACATCAATAAATTCGGCTAAATTTTCTTCAGCAATTTTAGGTAACATTTCATCAATAATTAAATTAATGTAACCTTCTTTGTTGTTTTTATATTCCGTTGGAAAAGCGTGTGCGCCTAAAAAAGTTGCTTTAATTGGTAAGTTGTAATTTTCTTTTAGTTTTTTAATTACACGCAACATTTTAAGCTCTGCTTCAACCGTTAAACCGTAACCTGATTTTATTTCTACAGCACCAGTTCCTAATTGCATAATTTCTTCCAAACGCTTTGCAGATTGCTGGTATAAATCATCAAAAGAAGTTTGTTGTAATTTCTTGGCAGAATTTACAATTCCGCCACCATTATTGGCAATTTCCTCATAAGTTAAACCGTTAATTCTATCTACAAATTCTTGTTCGCGGTTTCCTGCGTACACAATATGCGTATGAGAATCGCACCAAGTTGGTAGAATCATTTTACCTGTACAATCTATAGTTTTACTTACTGAAGTTGGAGCGTTTTTCATTTCGCCAAAATCGATGATTTTATCATTTTCAATGAGTAGAAAAGCGTTTTTTATGGTTGGTAAAATGCGCATGTCTTTACCAGAAACTTTAGTAATTGTAGTTTCTCTAACTTGAATGAGTTCTTTTATGTTGGTAAAAAGTATTTTCATATTGAAACAAATTTACATTAAAAACAATAACTATTTTTTTTGACGATGATTTTTTACAGCTCTTAATTCAATAAAAGCAATGGTAGTAACTATTATACTTTCTACTATAATGTATAACCAACCTAAAGTAGTAATTAGATTATGATGATAAATTGTAAAAGCAATGGATAAACAACAATACAGTAAATTAATAATAGCGATTGCTTTTAAGAATTTACCTAAATCTCTACTAATTTTGAAATAACAATAAAAATCATAGATTGCAAAAAGGCAAGGTAATGTTGCAAGAAGATATAGCGTTGGTTTTGGAATTCCGAAATAGGTTTCCAATTTAGTTAAAACGAGTCCTAATAATAAAGCAGAAAGAATTGCTCCAAAGCCATCTATTAAAAAGAATTTTTTTAGAAGTGAATCTTTCATTTTTAACTGCTATTTATCTAATTTTTTATTGGTGTTAATTTTTTTAACCCTTTTTTAGAAAGAAATTTTGTGTAAATACCACCTTTAATATTATTTACATCAAATTCAATGATAAAAGCATTTTTATCTATGGAGTCAATTAGATTATAGGTTCTTCTAATATCAATTCTGTTAATTACGGTATGGATAATTTCTTTTTCAGCTTGTTCGCCTCTTTTTCCATAACCACCATTTCCTTTGTATAAAGTAGTTCCAACACCAATAGTGCTTATAAGCTTTTTATTAATTTCATTTTCTTTATCAGAAACTATCATTAAACCCACATAATCTTCAAAACCTTCAATCATTAAATCAATAATTTTACCGGTTACAATAAATGCGAGTATGGAATACATTGCAACTTCAATAGAAAGTAAAATTGCCGTTACTATAAATAAAATGGTATTAAAAAGAAGGATTACTTTGCCAATACTAATTCCTAAATGTTCATTAATAAAGATTCCTAAAATTTCTGCTCCATCTAAAACTGCTCCATTTTTTATAGATAAACCTATTCCTGCACCAAGAAAAAGACCACCGAAAATTGCAATTAGCAGTTTGTCTTCTGTTATGGCATTAAAGTTTTCAAAATGAATAATAACAGCTAGAGTTAAAATTGCTAAAACAGATTTTATAAATATTTTTTTAGTTAAGCTAAACCAAGCCAATATTAGAAAAGGAATATTTACCAATATTAAAAAATAAGATATTTCAATATTTAAAAGTTTACTAAGTAAAATTGAAATTCCTGTAACGCCGCCATCTAAAAAACCGTTTGGCAATAAAAACATTTTTAAACCAATACTTGCTAGTAGAATACCTATTGCTATTTGAAAAATTTCTGATAATAGTCTTTTCATAGTTCGTTATTTGTGTAAAGATTTAAAAGCTGCTTTTTATATCAGTGAATAGCGAAGTTACCCAAAAATAAACCTAGAAGCAAGCTAAACTTAAGACATAAAAAAAGCCTAAACGAAAGTTTAGGCTTTTTTTAATTTAGTATTCAATTTTATCATTCTTTTTACTCCATTTCTGAAAAGGTTCTAAAGCAATGTCTCTTCCAATTTGCTCAAACGGAATGCTTCTTTTTTCGTATGGTAAAGGAATTTCCTTGTAAATAAATTCATCATCAAATCCAATATCTGCCGCATCTTGTTGGTTACTTCCGTAGAAAACTTTGTCTGGTCTTGCCCAGTAAATTGCACCTAAACACATTGGGCAAGGCTCGCAAGAAGTATATACAATACAACCATCTAATTGAAAAGAGCCTAAGTTTGAACACGCATCTCTAATTGCGGTAACTTCTGCATGCGCGGTTGGATCGTTTGTAGAGGTTACTTTGTTATTTCCGCGACCAACAATTTCACCGTCTTTTACTACGATACAACCAAATGGGCCACCTTCATTGTTACTCATTCCTTTTAAAGCTGCTTTTACAGCTTCACTCATAAAATCTTCATGTTTATTCATCTTCATTGTCTTTAATATAGTTATTCTTTAAGCTAAAAAAAGCTGCAAAATAAATTTACAGCTTTTTAAATTTATTTATTGTTTTTTTATTTCAAACCACTTGTCATGTCGGCAGGTTTTACCCATTCGTCATATTCAGCTTCGGTAACATAACCTAAACGAACTGCTTCTGTTTTTAAAGTTGTTCCGTTTTCATGCGCTGTGTTTGCAATTTCAGCTGCTTTGTAATAGCCTATTTTGGTGTTTAAAGCCGTAACTAACATTAAAGAATTGTTTACCAACTCTGTAATTCTACCATGATTTGGTTCAATACCCGCAGCACAATTTTCATCAAAAGATTTACAAGCGTCTCCAATTAATTGAGCAGATTGTAAAACGTTTGCCGCCATCATTGGTTTAAAAACGTTTAATTCGTAATGTCCCTGTGTTCCTCCAACAGTTACAGCAACATCGTTACCCATAACTTGTGCACAAACCATTGTTATTGCTTCCGCTTGTGTAGGATTTACTTTTCCTGGCATAATAGAAGAACCTGGCTCGTTTGCAGGAATAATTAATTCTCCAATTCCAGAACGAGGACCAGAAGCCATCATTCTAATATCGTTTGCAATTTTATTTAAAGAAACTGCAAGTTGTTTTAAAGCGCCATGAGTTTCTACTAACGCATCGTGTGCTGCTAACGCTTCAAACTTATTTTCAGCAGTTATAAAAGGTAAACCTGTAAATTCTGCAATGTATTTTGCTACTAAAACATCGTAACCAGCTGGTGTATTTAAACCAGTACCAACGGCTGTTCCACCTAAAGCTAATTGACTTAAATGTTCCAATGAATTATTTAAAGATTTTAATCCAAAGTTTAATTGCGCAACGTAACCAGAAAATTCTTGCCCTAAAGTTAACGGAGTTGCGTCCATTAAGTGCGTTCTACCAATTTTTACAACATCTTTAAAGGCTTCCGATTTAGTTTTTAAAGTATCGCGTAATTGCTGAACTCCTGGAATTGTAGTTTCTATAATTTTCTTGTAAGCAGCAATGTGCATTCCTGTAGGGAATGTATCATTTGATGATTGCGATTTGTTTACATCATCATTTGGTTGAATGGTTTTGTCTCCTTCACCAATTACTTTTCCAGCAATTTCGTGCGCTCTGTTTGCAATAACTTCGTTTACATTCATGTTAGATTGCGTTCCAGAACCTGTTTGCCAAATTACTAACGGAAACTGATCGTTATGCTTTCCTGCTAAAATTTCATCACAAACCTGTGCAATTAAATCGCGCTTTTCAGTTGCTAAAACACCCAATTCTGCATTTGTAAAAGCCGCAGCTTTTTTAAGATATGCAAAACCATAAACTACCTCTAAAGGCATAGAACCCGCAGGTCCAATTTTAAAGTTGTTACGAGAACGTTCTGTTTGCGCTCCCCAATATTTATCTGCAGGAACTTCAACATTTCCCATCGTGTCTTTTTCAATTCTGAATTTAGTCATGTTATAATGATTTAAAAAGGCTAATAATTAACGAATACCAAAATTACAAATTTTGAAAGTTTTGAGTAGCGATTTTTACTAGATTTTATTGGTTGAAAGGAAAAATAGTTTTAATTTCGCGTTATAACAATTATTAATAAGAAAGAAATGTTAGATTTTTCAGAATTTTCAGGTTTAGTTTTATTCATGTTTATTTTTACAGCTGGTTTTTGGTTGTTAATATTCTTATTAACATTTGTAGTTCCTTACTGGATTGGTGGTACAATTTGGGAAAACTGGAAACTTAAAAAAGAAGCTAAAAAAGCTGCTGAAGGTAAGTAGTTTTTAGGTTATATATTTATTTACAAGATTAAAAAGTTCGCTATTTGCGAGCTTTTTTTTTGGGCGTTACCACAAGGGTCGCGCTTTCCGTTATATCTTTTTAGTTTTGTTCTCGATACAAATTTGTTCATTCTTCACAAATTCACTCGAACTGACAACTAAAAAGGATGCCACTGCAATCGCTAACGCGGGCGTATTTATTTAGGTTTTGTCTTTCCTTCTAAGAAAAGAGTCTATGTTCGCTTGGATTTTTGTCTTCGCAGGAATGACAGTGGCGTAAAAGAAAAAACTCGTTCAAGAAATTGAACGAGTTTTTTATGAGTTTGAGTAAGTGCGTTAGGGATTGAAGCGTTTGTTTGAGCTCTTTTTTCTTTTTCAGAAAAAAAGCGAGTGCGTAAAGCCCGCCCGAACGCCCTAATATTTCTACTACGCTCAATATAACAATTATCCGTTATATTCTTCTCCGCCGCCATCTTCTCCGCCTTGTGGTCTTTGTGGTTTCTTCTTTTGATTAAAACGATACGTAAAACTTAACGATATTTGGCGCTCTCTCCATTGAAATTCTCCGTAAGAAACCGTTGAAGGGTTTTCTCTTCCGCCATAATAAGTTGTGCTTTGTCTTTTACGTGAGTTAAATAAATCGCTTACATTTAAAACCAATGATGCTTTGTCTTTTAAAATATCTTTGCTAAAAGCTAGGTTGGTCATAAACATACCTTCTCTATCGCTTTGTGCGTTTGTTTGTGGTCCTCGATACATAATACGTGTTTGCCATTCAATTTTTGCAGGTAAAGTTATGCGTGAGTTAAAGCGTGCAAACCAGCTACTTTCGTTTACTTCGCTTAAGTTTGTAGTTGCTTGTGTACCATCTTGCGCTGTGTAAACATACGTAAAAGCGTCTGTATTAAATTTAAAATAATTAAAGCTTGCTGATAAACGAATTGCTTTTGTTGGGCTGTAATTAGATGTAAACTCAAATCCGTAACGTTGTTCGTCATTTATATTTAAAGGTTGACTTACAAATACATTGGTTCCGTTTCTTTCTTCAATTATTGATACTCTTTCTATTTTATCTGTAGAAAGTTGGTAGTATAATGAAGCGCCTAAGTTAAATTTTCTAATTTTTGTGTTGTATCCTAAATCGTAAGAACTGGTAAAAGTTGGATTTAAATCTGGGTTTCCTCTAAATACACTTGTGGCAGAGCTTCTACTTTCAAACGGATTTAAAAACCAGTGACGTGGTCTTCTTAAACGACGGCTGTAACCTAAAGTTAGGTTTTCATTATCATTTAACTCATAACCAAAGTTTACGGTTGGAAACCATTCTGTATAGTTTTTGTCGGATGTTTGGTTTGTTGTTAGTACATTTAAATCGATGTCTGTAATTTCTGAACGAAGTCCTAATAGGTAAGAAAATTTATCAATTTTACTTCCGTATTGTGTGTAGAATGCATATACATTTTGCTTAAATGTTATTGCGTTTGATGGGTCAAAATCTGTATTAGGATCTAAAATATTTACTTTAAAGTCTGACTCTAAATCTTGTAAGGTAGATTTGTGTCCAAATTCAAATTGACTACTTTCTCCAATTGGCAACACATAATCTAACTGAAATAGTTTTTCTTTAGAGTTGGTAATTTGCGAGTTTAATTCAGATAATGCACCGTTTACTGTTACAGGAGAGTTTTCTGTTTCTTCACTATTTCCATATTGCAAATCTATGGTTAGTTTTTGTCCGTTATCGTCTAATTTGGTAGTGTAATTTAATGAGTATTGATTATCTACACCATCTTCGTCTTCGTTTTCTACTCTTAATTCATTTAAAAGATTTTGTGATGTATTGTCTGTTAAATAACGTTCTGTTACGTTAGTCGCTATGTCGTTACCTTTAGATTTTCTGTACACAAAATTACCAGTAATAGAACTGTTATCATTTATATAATATTCTAAACCAACAGATGCATTAAAACTTTTGCTTTCTCTGTCAAAAGTTCTGTTTTCTACTTGTGTGCTGTCTAAAACTCCATCGGTTAGATAAGAGAATTCTGTTTGTGAGTTTCCAGGTCCTTTTCTGTAAGAGTAACCAAGGTTAGAAAATAAGTTTATTTTTTTTGTTCTATAGTTTAAGTTTGGTGCAACTCTTACCATGTCTGGATTACCAACTGTAAGGTTTAGTGAACCATTAAAACCTGTTATTTTTCCTTTTCTAAGAATAATATTTAAAATTCCAGCAGTTCCTTCCGCATCATACCTTGCAGAAGGAGAAGTTACAACTTCTACTTTTTCAATGGCATCTGCCGGTAAATTACGTAAGGCATCGGTTCCTGTTAAACCAACAAGTGCAGACGGTTTTCCATCAATTAAAATACGAACGTTTTCGTTACCTCTTAAACTTACAGCTCCTTCAGCATCTACATTTACAGATGGTACATTGTCTAAAACATCTGAAGCAGTTCCGCCTTTTACCGTCATATCTTTACCAACATTGTATATTTTTTTATCTAACCTTATTTCTACGGTAGATTTTTCTGCAATAATTTCTACTTCATCTAAAGTTTCTGCATCTTCTGTAAGAGAAATAGTACCAATATTTTTATTTGAAGTTAAATCTTGAGTTCCTAAATCTTTAGTTTTAAAACCAATAAACTCAGCTTTTACTGCATAATTTCCTTGAGGAATAGTAATGCTAAAGTTACCTTGCATGTCTGTAATTCCACCGCTAACTCTTTTTGTTTTTAGGTTTGTTAAAACAATGGTTGCGTATTCTAATGGTTGTTTGGTAGTTGTTTCTATTACTTTTCCTGAAATTGAAGCAGTAGAAGATTGAGGTTTTTGAGCTAGCATTGTTAAACTAAACAAGCAAGCAATAAATAGTGTTATTTTTTTCATTGTAAAATAGTTGATATAGTATCTAGCTTAGACTTTGCAAAAATACGATAGTTTAAAGGTTAAGTGTTAAACCCATGTTAAAGCCTTGTTAAAAGAAAAAAACCGAAACTTTTAAGTTTCGGTTTTTCTTTTTTTTTTGCTAACTGCTTACTTCTTTTTCTTCTGTGCAGCTTGCTGTTCCTGTGCTTGTTTCATAGCATCATCTAAACGTTGTCTAAATTTGCTTTTAGCTTTTGCAGGTTTCTTTTTGTTTTCTTCAATTTGTGCATGAATTTTATCTTCATCAATTACAAAGTTTTTAATAACTAACATAATAACAATAGTTAATAAGTTAGAGATAAAGTAGTATAAACTTAAAGAACTTGCGTAGTTGTTAAAGAAAAATAACATCATAATAGGAGAGAAGTAAATCATATACTTCATCATCTTGCTCATATCTGGCATACCTTCTTGCGTAGGCGCTTGCATATTTGCTTGCTGACTTTGGTTCATCTTCATGTAAAAGAAGATTGCTATAGATGCTAAAATTGGAAATAAACTTACGTGATCTCCATAAAACGGAATTTCAAACGGAAGTTTAAAAACAGTATCATAAGAAGATAAGTCATTTGCCCATAAAAAGTTCTTTTGACGCAAATCTATATTGGTCGGAAAAAACTTAAACAAGGCAAAGAAAATAGGCATTTGTAACAATGCAGGTATACAACCCGACATCATGCTTACACCAGCTTTACGTTGAATCGCCATTGTTTCTTGTTGACGTTTCATTGTGTTTTCTTTACCAGGATACTTCTCGTTTAATGCAGTTAATTCTGGTCTAATAACCTTCATTTTTGCACTTGATAAATAAGATTTATAAACTAACGGAGACATTATAATTCTAACAACAACGGTCATTAAAATAATAAGCAATCCATAACTTCCAATAAAACCTTTTAAGAAGTTAAATACAGGATAAAAAACAGTTCTGTTTAAGAACCCGAAAATTCCCCAACCTAAATCGGCAGTTTCATCTAAATTAGTTCCTTCATATTTTTTTAATAAATTATAACCACTTGGTCCGTAAAACCATTTCATGTTATAATTTAACTCTCCACCGCTTAAAGCTAACGGCGTTTTTAATTCGTATTTTTTAGTAAAAACAGTATCAATTTCTGCATTTAAAACTAAATCAGTAGAAGTAACAGTTGCGTTGTTAAATGGCTTGTCTGTTAGTAAATTAGACGTAAAAAAGTGCTGTTTAAAAGCAACCCAATCTACATCGTTTGCAATTTCTGAATTACCAGCATTTAAATATTCTACTTCATCATCCGTTTTATAGTAGAACCAAGAATACATTGTATTCTCTGTTTTCATACTTTTTTCATGACGATAACCATTTAAAGACCAATCTAAATTAATAGTATTAGAAGCGTTTATAACATCGCTTAAACCAATAGAACGGATAGAGAAATCTACCATATATTCGTTAGGTTTCATTTCATATCTATATTCTAAATACTTGCTATCAGAAACCTTTAGTTTCATAGAAAGCACTTGATTATCTCCGTTTTTAGTTAAAGTAGGAGCAAAAAATAAGTCAGCAGTATTTAAAATTCTGTTATCAGTTGTTCCAAAGTTAATATTAAACGAAGCATTTTTATCTTTAACCATATATAATGGTAAAGAATCATAAGTTTTAAAGTTTTTAATAAGGGCTTCTGTAATTTGTCCACCTTTATTATCAACCGTAAGTTTTACCAACTCATTTTCTAAAACGCTAGTTCCGTTTTTTCCAGAAATTGCACTTTTTGCAAAAGCACCTAATTTATTTTGAGCAGCGACTTGTTGTAGAGAATCACTTAAAACAACTGTACTTTCAGTAAGTGAATTTTGAGTAGTAGCTGCAATAGAATCTGCAACAATTTCTGTGTTAGTTGTGTTTTCTGGTGTAATCTCTGGCTTGTTAGTGTTCATCCACCAAAGCATAATACCAGCTAATAAAAGCATTCCTATAAAGGAAGTGTAATCAAATTTTTTTTGTTCCATCTTAAATGTGTGTCAACTTGTCATTTTCTAAAAACTACTCTTAGAAAAACGCGACAAATGTAGCAAAACTATGTCTGTTTTTAGTCTTTTTACTACTATTAATTAATGATACTTATATAGGTCAAAAGCTGTACCGAATTTTAATTTGGGCGTTACCAACAAAAAAAGCAATGTTTTTAAAAACATTGCTTTTTTTGTTCGTCGTGGTTGGAGTTTATCTTGAGCGTAGTCGAAAGGTACTCGCTTTTTATTCATGCTTCATAAAAGAGCTCAAACAAAACTTCAATCGCTAACGCGGGCATATTTATTAACTTTTAGAATTCTTCAAAGAAGCCTTTACAAAATCAACAAACAAAGGATGCGGATTTAAAACCGTACTCTTATATTCTGGATGATATTGTACACCAACAAACCAAGGATGCGTATCAATTTCTACAATTTCTACCAATCCCGTTTTAGGGTTTACACCAGTAGCTCTTAATCCAGCTGTTTCTAATTGTGCTTTGTAATCGTTGTTAAACTCGTATCTATGTCTGTGACGTTCGCTAATATTTGTATTTTGGTATGCGTTGTAAACTTTAGAGTTTTTATCTAACTCACAATCCCAAGCACCTAAACGCATTGTTCCACCTTTTTCGGTAACATCTTTTTGTTCAGCCATTAAATTAATAACAGGATTTGCAGCGTTTTCATCCATTTCAGTAGAAATAGCATCTTTTAAACCTAACACGTTTCTTGAGAATTCAATAACTGCCATTTGCATTCCTAAACAAATTCCTAAAAACGGAATGTTATTTTCACGTGCAAATTGTACCGCTTTAATTTTTCCTTCAATTCCTCTATCACCAAAACCTGGAGCTACTAAAATTCCGTTTAAACCAGCAAGTTGTTTTTCAACATCTTTAGTTTCTAAAGATTCAGAATGTATCCAACGTACTTTTACTTTAGTTTCATTGGCTGCACCTGCGTGTATAAATGCTTCTGTAATAGATTTGTAAGAATCGTGTAATTCAACATATTTACCAACCAAACCAATTTCTACGGTATGTTTTGGATTTTTATGTTTGTGTACAAATTCGTTCCATTGTTTTAATTCTGGTTGTTTGTCTGAAGATAAATTCAATTTATCTAATACAACTTTATCTAAACCTTCATTAAACATTAAATTAGGAACATCGTAAATTGTTTCTGCATCTAAAGATTGAATAACATTTTCTTTCTTTACGTTGCAAAATAATGCCAACTTACGTTTAATATCGTCATTAATTTCGTGCTCAGATCTACAAACTAATACATTTGGACTCACACCACTTTGCATTAACATTTTTACTGAGTGCTGAGTTGGTTTTGTTTTTAACTCACCAGCAGCAGCTAAATAAGGTACTAAAGTTAAATGAATAACAATAGCGTTGTCTTCGCCCATTTCCCATTGTAACTGTCTTACAGCTTCAACGTACGGTAAAGATTCAATATCACCAACGGTTCCTCCAATTTCAGTAATTACAATATCAAACTTACCAGTATTTCCTAAAAGTTGAATTCTGTGTTTAATTTCGTCTGTAATATGCGGAATTACCTGAACAGTTTTCCCTAAAAATTCTCCTTTACGTTCTTTATTAATAACAGATTGGTAAATTCTACCCGTTGTAACGTTGTTGGCTTGTGAGGTTGGAATGTTTAAAAAACGTTCGTAATGTCCTAAGTCTAAATCGGTTTCTGCTCCATCATCTGTAACATAGCATTCGCCATGTTCATAAGGATTTAGCGTTCCTGGATCAATGTTAATATATGGGTCAAGCTTTTGTATGGTAACAGAATAGCCGCGTTCTTGTAAAAGTTTAGCAAGAGAAGCGCCTACAATTCCTTTTCCTAATGAAGAAGTTACGCCTCCTGTAACAAAAACATATTTTGTGTTGTTCATGGTAATGTTAGGTTTGGGCAAAAGTAGTAACAATGTGTGTGGCTTCAAACAAAAAAGTGTCAAAAATTCATCAATAAAAAATATTTTAAAAAAATATAAATTAGCATTTGTCAGAAAAAAAAACAGTTGTATATTTGCAAACGCTTTTAGCAGACGGAATTTCTAAAAAGCAAAAACAAAGTTTAAAGAAGATATTAAAAACATAGATAATGCCAAAAAGAACTTACCAGCCATCGAAGAGAAAGAGAAGAAACAAACACGGTTTCCGCGAAAGAATGGCTTCTGCTAATGGTAGAAAAGTATTAGCTCGTAGAAGAGCAAAAGGAAGAAAGAAAATTTCTGTTTCTTCAGAAGCAAGACCAAAAAGATAATGATTAACAATTGTTAATAATTTAAAGGCGTTACTATTTATTAGTATCGCCTTTTTTTTTAACTTTTTTTTATTTTTATCGCCAACATAACAACAACACAACAAGAATTTTAAAATGCCTAAACAACAAGACCTTAAATCAGTTTTAATTATTGGATCTGGACCAATTGTAATTGGACAAGCGTGTGAATTTGATTATTCTGGATCACAATCTTTACGTTCTTTACGTGAAGATGGAATTGAAACTATTCTTATCAACTCTAACCCAGCAACTATTATGACAGACCCTTCAATGGCTGATCATATTTATTTGCTACCATTAACAACAAAATCAATCATTCAAATTTTAAAAGAGCATCCACAAATTGACGCAGTTTTACCAACAATGGGTGGTCAAACAGCATTAAATTTATGTATTGAAGCTGACGATAAAGGAATTTGGAAAGATTTTGATGTAAAACTAATAGGTGTTGATATTGATGCAATTAATGTTACCGAAGATAGAGAACAGTTTAGGGAATTGATGATTAAAATAGGAGTGCCAATGGCGCCTCAAGCAACAGCAACGTCATTCTTAAAAGGTAAAGAAATAGCACAAGAATTTGGGTTTCCTTTAGTAATTAGATCTTCTTATACTTTAGGTGGAGCAGGAGCTTCAATAGTGTATGATCCAAATGATTTTGACGAATTATTAAGTAGAGGTTTAGAAGCATCGCCAATTCATGAGGTGATGATTGATAAAGCGATGATGGGCTGGAAAGAATACGAATTAGAATTATTACGTGATAAAAATGATAACGTAGTTATTATTTGTTCTATTGAAAATATGGATCCAATGGGAATTCATACTGGAGATTCTATTACTGTTGCACCAGCAATGACACTTTCTGATAAAACCTATCAGAAAATGCGTGATATGGCAATTCATATGATGCGTTCTATTGGAGATTTTGAAGGAGGTTGTAACGTACAGTTTGCAGTTTCTCCAGATGAAAAAGAAGAGATTATTGCTATTGAAATTAATCCACGTGTATCTCGTTCTTCCGCATTAGCGAGTAAAGCCACAGGTTATCCTATTGCAAAAGTAGCTACAAAATTAGCCATTGGTTATACATTAGATGAATTAGAAAACGGAATTACAAAATCTACATCGGCTTTATTTGAGCCAACATTAGATTATGTAATTGTAAAAATACCTCGTTGGAATTTCGATAAATTTGAAGGTTCAGACAGGACTTTAGGTTTACAAATGAAAGCAGTTGGTGAGGTTATGGGAATTGGACGTTCGTTCCAAGAAGCGCTTCACAAAGCAACACAATCTTTAGAAATTAAAAGAAATGGTTTAGGTGCAGACGGAAAAGGCTACACAGATTACAACCAAATTATAGATAAATTAACCAATGCAAGTTGGGATCGTGTTTTTGCAATTTACGATGCAATTGCAATGGGAATTCCATTAAGTAAGATTTATGATATCACAAAAATTGATATGTGGTATTTAAAACAATATGAAGAGTTATTCCAATTAGAAAAAGAAATTTCTACATATACAATTGAGACTCTTGATAGAGATTTGTTATTAGAAGCAAAGCAAAAAGGGTATGGAGATAGACAAATAGCACACATGCTAAAATGTTTAGAAAGCGAAGTTTATACAAAAAGAGAAGAATTAAAAGTACAACGTGTATTTAAGTTAGTTGATACTTGTGCGGCAGAATTTAAAGCAAAAACGCCTTATTATTATTCAACTTTCGAAAACGAAATTGAAACTGCAGACGGACAAATTACCATTGCAAATGAAAGTGTTGTAACCGATAAAAAGAAAATTATCGTTTTAGGTTCTGGGCCTAATAGAATTGGACAAGGAATTGAGTTCGATTATTGTTGTGTGCATGGAGTTTTAGCAGCTGCAGAATGTGGTTACGAAACAATTATGATTAACTGTAATCCAGAAACGGTTTCTACAGATTTTGATACAGCAGATAAATTATATTTCGAACCTGTTTTTTGGGAACATATTTATGACATTATTCGTCATGAAAAACCAGAAGGTGTAATTGTACAATTAGGTGGTCAAACAGCTTTAAAATTAGCTGAAAAATTAACTAGTTACGGAATTAAAATTATTGGAACTTCTTTTGAAGCGTTAGATATTGCTGAAGATAGAGGACGTTTTTCTGCAATGTTACAAGAGAATAAAATTCCTTATCCAGAATTTGGGATTGCAGAAACTGCAGATGAAGCTTTAGTTTTAGCAGATCAATTAGATTTCCCTATTTTGGTTCGTCCTTCTTACGTTTTAGGAGGTCAAGGAATGAAAATTGTTATCAATAAAGAAGAATTAATTAAGCATGTTGTTGATTTATTAGGAAGAATGCCTGGTAATAAATTATTGTTAGATCATTATTTAGATGGCGCAATAGAAGCAGAAGCAGATGCAATTTGTGATGCAGACGGAAATGTATACATTATAGGTATAATGGAACATATTGAGCCTTGTGGAATTCATTCTGGAGATTCTAATGCAACGCTACCAGCGTTTAATTTAGGAGAATTTGTCTTACAACAGATAAAAGATCATACACATACAATTGCTAGAGAATTAAAAACGGTTGGATTGATAAACATTCAGTTTGCAATAAAAGACGATATCGTTTATATTATTGAAGCAAACCCAAGAGCATCTAGAACAGTTCCTTTTATAGCAAAAGCTTATAAAGAGCCGTATGTTAATTACGCAACTAAAGTAATGTTAGGAGAGAAGAAAGTAACAGACTTTAACTTTAATCCACAATTAGAAGGTTATGCAATTAAACAACCGGTATTCTCATTTAACAAGTTTCCGAATGTAAATAAGAAACTTGGTCCAGAAATGAAATCGACTGGAGAAAGCATTTTGTTTATTGATAGTTTAAAAGACGATCAGTTTTACGACTTATACTCAAGAAGAAAAATGTATTTAAGTAAGTAGAATTCATATTAATGGAATTTATACAACCTTTTATAATAGTATGCTTGATAATCTTTGTCATTTATGTTCAAGTGAAATTGATTAAAAATAGATATTTTAAAAAGGATAATGTTCAGTTTGAAGAGTATTTTAGAAATAGAGGTTATAAATTTATTCAAAAGCAAAGGCCAACTAAAGAAGATTGGAAAAGAAGTCCATTTAAAAAGCCTAAACCGGTTAAAATAAGTTTAATATCTGTAAATATTTTAGGTATACCTTCTTCTTTTGATGATGATGAATATTATATTTTAGATGTAGTTAAAAATAATAAAAAGGAAATATTTTGGGTTGAAATTAAAAGCAGAACTTTATCAAAGCCAAAATTAATTTTTAAAAAACAGATAAACCGAAGTTAATTTAACTTCGGTTTTTTTTTACATTTTTTTTATAACGGAGTTTTCATATTGTAACCTTAATAATGGTTTTGGATGTTTTTAAAAAATAATATTACTGAAACGAGCATTCGTTTTTAAGTGTTTTTCCCTATATTTATTAATCTTAAAGCTAATACAACTAACTTAAAATTTTAAAATGAATAAAATCATCACTTTTGGCGAAGTATTAATGCGCTTGTCTCCTAGAGGAAATAAAAAGTTTATACAATCTAATTTATTGGAATTTTATTTTGGAGGTACAGAGCTAAATGTTGGAGTTTCAATTGCCAATTTTGGAGAAAAAGTAAGGCATGTTAGTTGTGTTTCTGATGATTTTATTGGAGATACAGCAGTTTCTTACATTAATAAATTTGGAGTTAGTACTTCTTCTATAGTGTATTCTAAAAGACCTTTAGGTGTTTATTTTTTAGAAGTTGGAGCAGTAATGAGACCTAGTTCTATTTCTTATAATAGATCACATTCTTCTTTTTCAGAAATTACACCTGAGATGATAGACTGGGAAAAGGCCTTGAAAAAAGGAAAATGGTTTCATTGGACAGGTATTACACCTGCTTTATGTAGAGGAAGTTATGAAACCCTTAAGGAAGGTTTAATTTTAGCTAAAAAGAAAGGAATAACAATATCTGCGGATCCTACGTATAGAAGTGGTTTATGGAAATATGGTGAAGACCCAAAAGAAGTTTTAACAGAATTACTAAATTATTCTACCATTTTTATTGGAGGCGTAAATGAAATGAATGAAGTTTTGGGTACAGATTTTAAATACTCTAATGAAGACTTTATTGAGGCAAGTAAAATGCTAATTGAAAAATTTCCTTCTATAGAGAAAGTTTTTGATAAAGTAAGAACAGCTATAAATGCTTCTTGGCATAAAATTAGAGCAAGAATGTGGAATGGTGTAGAGTTTAAAGAAACTGAAGACCTAGAAATAACACATATTGTAGATAGAATTGGTACAGGAGATGCTTTTGCTGGAGGATTAATTTATGCGTTACAGCATTATGACGATTTTAAATCTTTGCAGTTTGGTAATGCGGCTTGTGCATTAAAGCATACATACGAAGGAGATGTAAATTATGCAACAGTTGATGAAGTAATGGGCTTGCTAGGAGGTAATACTTCTGCACGTGTTAATCGTTAGAATAAAAAGAGTTTTAAATTTTATTGAAATTCACTAACGGTTAATATAAGAGCAGTAGCGGATTAAAATCCACTTACTTTTCGGCTTTTAAGATACTCAATTAAACATAAAAACGGTTTGAGTTTACACCCAAACCGCTATAACTTGTTATTTGCTTTTTAATTTCTTCCAGCCATTATACCACCATCAGTGTCCCAGATTGCTCCAGTAACCCAAGATGCTTTATCTGAAAGTAAGAAAAGAATACTATTTGCTATATCTTTAGATTCTCCAATTCTTCCAATAGGATGGAATCCGTTAAAGCCAACTAATGCTTCCTGAGCTTCTTCTTTACCTCCAAACACTCCGTTATAAACAGGTGTATTAACTACAGCTGGAGAAACAGCATTTACACGTATTTTGTCATCCGCTAATTCCATAGCTAAATGTTGAGTTAAAGAGTGTAATCCTGCTTTTTGCATAGAGTATGCAGACGAAGGTGTAGCTTTTATAGCTTGTTTAGCCCACATAGAACCTACATTAACAATAGAACCTCCATTGGTAGCTTTCATTTTTTTAGCAACACTTTGTGTAATAAAAAAGAAACCTCTGTTTAAATCTTGATAAGAGTCGTAATCTTCTAGCGTATGATCCAGGAATGGCTTTGGTCCAAAAATCCCTGATGCATTAACAAGATAATCTAAGTTATCTAGTGCATCAATTTTTGATATTAAAGTGGCAACCTGATCTACATTAGATATGTTTGCCGAGTGTTTAATAAGGTTAGGAGCATCTGCTATTTTATCTGTATTTCTACCTACAATATGCACAGTTGCACCTCCTTCTAATAAAGCATTTGTTGTTGCATTACCAATTCCGCTTGTCCCTCCAATTACTAAGGCTACTTTGTTTTTAAAATTTTCCATTTTATTTATATATTAATTATTAATTTCAGTTTGGTTTTTTCTCAATACCGTATCCATCAAAGGTGGTGTTTCCTTCTATAGCGTTTTCCTTTGCTTGTATTACGATAAATGTGAACGAGTTTTTCGAATTATTTCTGATTGTTCTTTCAGTATCAGTGGCAACTCTTACAATTGCACCTTTTTCTATGTCGACATAATTATCGTTAAGAAGCAGTTGTCCTTTCCCTTTAATACCAATATAAACCTCTTCGTTTTCTTTGTTTTTGTGGATGAAAGGTATTGCAGTTTTAGATTCCATAGTGTTAAAAGAAATCTCACAACTTGTTAATTCTAATTTATCTTTTATAAACTTCTTTCCATCAATTTTGAAATCTGGACTTGTCTGAAAAATATTTTCAACTAGGTTTGATAATTTTCCAAGTTCTATTTTTGAATAGTCACTTGATATTTGTTCTTTTTTAATCATAATTAATTGCTATTAGACAGACAAGTCTGTCTAATAGTGTTTAAATTTTTTTAACTCAATATTTGAGAACACAAATTCTTTGTTTCTTTTATAGGCCAATTTGTTTGATGTAAATAGCTTTCGCTAACAGCACTTTCATAGAGTAAGTATATTTTTCGCGAAAGTGAATCGATTTCTCCTGCCTTAATTTCCTCTAAATTGTTTGTAACAAGTTCTGTGATAAGTTGAATGAAACCATTTTTTTGCTTTTGTATTTCTTTCCTAATTGTTTCATTATCCCTTGGGATTTCTGAAACTGTTTTGATACACCAACATCCATTAAAATTTTTAGTCTGAAAAAATAATTCAAGAAAATCAAAAATTGCAAGTATTTGCATTTTTCCTTTTGGTTTAGAAGAGGTGAATGCTTGAATATCTTCAATGAATGATGTGTCTTTAAATCGAAGATAAGCAAGACAAATATCTTCTTTAGATTTAAAATGATTATAAAGTGTTGCTTTAGCTATCCCTGCCTCCGAAATAATTTCATTTATTCCAGTAGAATTATATCCATTCTTATAAAATAAGAAGGAAGCCGTTTCTATAATTCTATGTTTTATTTCAGAATGTCTCACGGTGCAAATATAACACAATATCTCAAATAAAGACAAGTCTGTCTATTTTTTTTCAATTACACTTAACTTTAACGCAGATATGCGTCGTTTTAATGAGGTATATCAGTCGTTAGCGAAGTTCTTGTTTTTAATTGCTTATGCTTAAACAATTAAGCACAGATTACTTTAATTAAGTTCTAATTTAGAATTACTACTTGCTAATAAAGGTAAGAACTCTTCAATATTAAACGTATCACTTCTAAAACGAGAAGTTCTCTTTTTTGCTTGTTCTTGTCTTCTAATGCTTCTGGCAAAACGTCTAACTTCATTTTTATTTGTTAAAATAATGCCTGGAACTGGTGCACTTTTTCCGTTTTCATCTTTAGCAACCATTGTAAAATAAGAAGAATTACAATGTTTTTTTATACCAGTTTGTATGTTTTCAGACTCTACACGTAAACCAACAACCATTGAGGTTCTTCCTGTAAAGTTGATAGAAGCTTTCATAGTTAATAATTCGCCAACTTCAATCGGATTTAAAAAATCTACCTTATTTACAGATGCAGTAACACAATAGTTTCCCGAATGTTTAGAAGCACAAGCAAATGCAATTTGATCCATAAGGTTTAAAATATGTCCTCCATGAATCTTTCCGCTAAAATTAGAATGAGATGGTAACATCAATTCAGAAATACTTAATTGCGACTCTGCTATGTTTTTAAATTTTCTATTCATCTTTTTTAACTCCTCTAAAATGTGGTGATTCTTCTTGTTCTACTTTGGTTACAAAATACTTTGTGTCTCCCAACCAGAAGAAAGTGCCAAAACGCTCAATATAAGTTACTTTAACATAACCGCCTTGAAATTTTTGTAAATTATCAATTACTTCAACTTTATTATCTTCAACTGAAAAAGAAAAAATTTGTGCGCCAGAAATTCCTTGACTAATCTCTCCTTCCCACGTTTTTACGGCAACACCTCTATTACTAATTTTAATCAATTCGCCAGACCTAACGCCTTCGCTATAAGGAATGTAGTAGATAAATGCGTAATATAAACCAGCCATTATAATGATGGTAGTAATAATGATTGCTAATATTTTTTTCATTGTATTTTAAATTTCTGAAGCTATTATTGAATAACAACAAAAGTAACATTAATATTTAGACTTGTAAAGTAAATGGAAAGTGTTAAGTTTGTATATCTTCAAAAAAGCATAAAAATGAATTACATTTTATTTGATGGTGACGTAAGAAACTCACTATTACCATTTACATATACAAAACCGGTTGCCGATATACGTGTTGGTATTTTAACAATTAGAGAAAAGTGGGAAAAGCACTTGGGTTTAACCACAACTACAATTACGGAGGAATATTTAGAGGCTAAATATCCGATGGTAGAAATGGAAGAAAATATACTGTTAAATGCATCTTATTTACCAACTAAAGAATTGGTAATAATGGTAAAAAACTTGTCTAAGAATGAGGCGATTTTTAAAGGTGAAGATGTAATTGCTTTTTATTCTGAAGAAAACCAAGAAGTAGATTTTGAAGATTTCAAACACATAGAGTTTGAAGAAGATTTATTGCAAATAAAAAATACTTGGGATATTTTTTCGCTGAATGATAAAGCAATTCGTGCCGATTTCGATTTTATTACTGAAGGAAGAAAATCTGAACCAATACCAAATGGAGTAAATTGTATTAATAAAGAAGATATTTTTATTGAAGAAGGAGCAAAGCTAACTTTTGCAACATTAAATGCTACAAATGGACCTATTTATATTGGGGAAAATGCAGAGATAATGGAAGGTGTTGTGGTACGCGGAGCATTGGCAATGTGTAATGATTCAGTTTTAAAGTTAGGAGCAAAAGTTTACGGTGCAACAACTTTAGGGCCTTTTTGTAAAGTAGGAGGAGAAGTAAATAATTCGGTTTTAATGGGCTTTTCTAATAAAGGTCATGATGGGTTTTTAGGAAATTCAGTAATTGGAGAATGGTGTAATTTAGGAGCAGATACAAACAATTCTAACTTAAAAAATAATTATGCTGAGGTAAAGTTATGGAGTTATGAAACTGGTAGGTTTGCTAAAACAGGTTTACAATTTTGTGGTTTAATAATGGGAGATCATTCTAAATGCGGAATTAACACCATGTTTAATACAGGAACTGTAATTGGAGTTTCTGCTAACATTTTTGGTAGTGGATTTCCAAGGAATTTTGTTCCGTCTTTTAGTTGGGGTGGCGCATCTGGTTTTACAGAATACAAAACCAATAAAGTTTTTGAAGTCGCAAAAATTGTAATGAGTAGAAGAAATGTGTTTTTTGACGATAAAGAGCAAGCTATTTTAGAACATATTTTTGAGGAAACTAAACAATATAGAAATTATTAAAAATAAATAAATCGTTAGTATTTACTAACGATTTATTATTGTAAATTTTTATTTTATAAACTAAAAACCCCCTTAAATTCTTAGCTTAATAAATTGATGATCATTAATAAAATCCCCTTATTATTTATATAATGACTTTCTTTACTTTGTAAAGTTAGCCAAGAATATTTAGAGTTATATGTAAAAAATCGTCATTCCTTTTTATTTAATAATGTTTCTTGCAATAACTTGTGATTTGGTCCTTTATATTCAGCAGGAGTTACACCAGAAAACTTTTTAAAATCTTTAGTTAAATGTGTTTGGTCATAATAATTGTATTGCGCTATTATGTCTTGTAAATTCCTTTTATTTGTGTTTAGAGCAAGTATTAGTATATTAAATTTCACAAGTCTAATATAGGCCCCTATTGTAGTTCCAACAAATTTTTTAAAATACCTGTTAGCTGTACTCGCAGAGATATTGTACTTCGTTAAAATTTCGTCTATCTGTATAATTCCATTTGATTCAATGATATTAGAAATTATTTCATCAATAAGTAAGTTTTGATTCCATTTATCTATATAAGAATTCATTTTTTTTAAAAAGTAAGTAGAAATCTTTTCAGCAGCTTCTAATTTATTAATTTCTTCATACATTTCTTCTAAAAGGTCATTTTTAACATAATTATTTAAAGTTAAATATTGCTCTTTTTGTTCATGGGCGTTTAAGCCAGTTATATTGTAAAAACTACAGGGATTTAATACAATAACTACGTAAGATGTGTTTTTTTTACAACTAAAATAAAAATAATCTTCTCTAACAGATTTCAAGTAAATTTTAGGGCTATTTATTCTTTTTCCGTTCTTTTCAGTTATAAAAACTTCACCATAATTAAATATAATATAACTATTATCATAGCCAAAAAACTGCATATTTTCAACATCAGTTAGATGCGTAACTTTTGTTACAGTTTTTATAAAATTACTGTTAGTTATTTCCTGTGATATTAAAAAAGAAGGATCTTGTTTCATAGTGTTTTTTTGTGAAATTATTACATCTTTTTTTATAGATAAGAAAGATTAAAAGTTATTTTTTAGCACTCAAAAAAGAAAAATTATAACTTACTCCAAAATTTAAAAAAGCACTGCTTAAGCCATTTCCTTTAGCCTTTACATAACCAACCGCTCCACGAAGATTTAAGTTGTCACTAATTTCTAAGTTAAGACCAATACTTGGTTTTATAATTAAGCCTTCTCCTGTACTAATTCCACCGCCACCTGCAGCACCAACAAGAACTTGTCCAAAAGCAGTAACGTTATCATTTAAAAAGGTATTAGATTGTGCTCCAAGACCAACAAGGCCTTCTGCATACGCACCAGCATCACCAAAGTTAGCAAAAGAAGTTTGTCCCGCTCCGAAAAGGTATTTATTTAAGAAAAAGTTAGCTTGAAAAGAGATTTGATACATGTTTTGTTCAAAACCACCGTTTCTTTTAGCATTTATATAAAAATCTTCTTTTACTATCGTTTGTATTCCTTTGAAAGTTCCGCTTGTAAGTTTTTTTCCATTTGAAATAGTTCCGTCTTTTCTAACATAATATTTTAATCCAGCTCCATAAGTTAAAGCGCTAAAACTTCCACTTGGTTGTACAGTGTAACCAACATTAGCAGCAACAAAAAAGTTGTCATAAATCTTTTGTTCAATAGAAACATCAGGATAGACTAAAAAACCACCTTGCGTATCTACGCCGCCGCCGCCGCTTGCGCCAAAACCAAGTTTAGCTAATATATTTGTTCTATTGCTATTCATCCAAAATTGATAACCACCACCAATAAAAACATCCATGTAACCAGCAGGAATTCCGCTGTAAGCACCATCTGCTCTCACAAAAACGAAGATATTGTCTGTTAGATAAGAATTCAGTTCAAAACCAGCCAATCTAATTGTTCTGCCATTTATTGAGGTTCCTCCAGTAAACTGTGAATCTCCTTTTGCTTTTAAATTATTTGAATGAACTAATATTGATATTTTACTTGCTTTTTGATTCCATTCAGTTGGTTTTAATTCATCGGCAGAATAACTGTTTTCTCGTTTTTTAAATGAAGCATAATCGAAGTTAATAGGTACTTGTACACCAACATTTAGTTGATGCCCTTTTATGTTTCCACCATCAAAAAAGTTGATGTAACTCCATCCTCCAGTTATTGAAAAATCATCGAAATTATAACCAAGATTAACATGAGGTAGCACAAAAGCACCGCCACCATCTGCAGCACTTGCGCCGCCGCCGCCGCCTAAATGAACGCCAATATCTGTAAATAAATTATTAGAAAAATTGTACTTGTAACCTGCATTTACACCTAAAGTAAATAAACCGCCACGTCTACCGCTTACACTTCCGTAGAGGCCAACTCCGGTATAAAAATTATTGAAATCTAAATTATAATGAATACCTGCAAAACCCATGTTTTTTTCTGGTTGGCCAAGATTATCTGTCATGTTTACAGATAAATAATCTAGTTGAAAATAACCTTTTTGAGTTTTCTTTTCAGGTGTTTCCTGAGAGTTTACTTGCTGAAAACTAATCAGCAGAATTAAAATTAATAGTTTTTTCATTTTTAAATTATATTTTTTCTACGGTAATAATTACAGTTTTTGATGCTGGTGTATGGCTTAATTTTGCTTTGCTTTTTATTGGAACTAATACATTTGCTTCAGGAAAATAAGTGGCTGTACATTGTTTTGGAATGCTATATGGAATTACCAAAAAGCCTTTTGCAATTCGTTGTTCTCCTTGAAAATGACTTATTAAATTTACTTTTTCAAGTTTTTGAAGTTGTTGTTGCTTCATATCATCAGGATTCATAAATACAACTCTACGTTCGTTTAATACGCCACGATATCTATCATCTAAACCATAAATTGTAGTATTGTATTGGTCGTGAGTTCTAATAGTCATCATCATAAATTGATTGTCTTTCAATTGAATATCAGATGGTTTATTAACCGTAAAGTTTGCTTTTCCTGTTGAGGTAGGAGTAAAGTTGTTTTCTCTTGCATTGTTGGGTAAATAAAATCCGCCATCTTCTCTAACTCGTTTGTTGTAGTTATCAAACCCAGGAATTGTCGCTTCAATTTTATCACGAATTAAATCGTAATTATCAGTAATGTTTTTCCATTCAACTTTAGAATTTTTAAGCGTAACTTTTGCAATACCAGCAACAATTTTAGGCTCACTTAACAAGTGTTTTGAGCAAGCATCTAAATGCCCGTTAGATTGATGAACAACACCCATTGAGTTTTCAACTGAAATAAATTGTTCACCACTCTTTTGTTCGTCCTTTTCAGAACGACCTAAACAAGGTAAAATTAAGGCTTGTTTACCGGTAATTAAATGACTTCTATTTAGTTTTGTAGAAATTTGAACCGTTAAATTACAGTTGCGTAACGCGTCTGCTGTAAACTCGGTATCTGGAGTTGCAGAAATAAAGTTTCCTCCCATTCCAATAAAAACTTTACCTTCTTTTTTGTGCATTGCTTCAATAGCCGAAACTACATCATAACCGTTTTTTCTTGGGGCAGAAAAAGAAAACTCTTTCTCTAAACTATCTAAAAAAGCAGGTTTTGGTTTTTCCCAAATTCCCATTGTTCTATCTCCTTGAACGTTAGAATGCCCACGAACAGGACAAGTTCCTGCGCCTTGTTTTCCGATACTTCCTTTTAATAACAATAGATTTACAATTTCACGGATATTATCGACAGCATTTTTGTGTTGCGTTAAACCCATTGCCCAACAAATAATAATTTTGTCGTTATTGATGATGAGTTGGGTTGCTTCTTCTATTTGAGTTAAAGAAAGACCAGTTTGAGGTACTAATTCTTCAATAGAATAGTTATCTAAGTCAGAAAGAAACTCTTCTAAACCTTGTGTTTTTTCTTTTATAAATTGATGATTGAAAACCTTGCCAGTCTCTTCCTCTTTGGCTTTCATCAACTTTAAGATAATTTTTAAAAGTGCAACGTCTCCGTTAATTTTTACTTGTAAAAATAAATCGGTTAATTGTTGCCCTTTACCAATCCATTTTAATGGATTTTGCGGATCATTATAACGCATTAAACCAACTTCTGGAAGCGGATTAATGGTCATTATTTTTCCACCATGTTTTTTAGTTTCACTTAATGCGGTTAGCATTCTTGGATGATTTGTTCCTGGGTTTTGCCCCATAACAATTACCAAATCAGCATGATTAAAATCATCTAAAGTTACCGAGCCTTTTCCGATTCCGAGTGTTTCTGAAAGTGCAACTCCGCTACTTTCGTGACACATATTTGAACAATCTGGTAAATTGTTTGTTCCAAATTGACGCACAAAAAGTTGATATAAAAATGCAGCTTCGTTACTGGTTCTTCCTGAAGTATAAAATATTGCTTCGTCTGGAGAATTTAAAGAATTTAATTCCTTTCCGATGAGATTAAAAGCATTTTTCCAAGAAATTTCCTCGTAATTATCACTTCCTTCTTTTAAATACATTGGATGCGTAATTCTACCACTTTTTCCAATTTCATAATCAGACCAAGTAGACATTTCTTGCACAGAATGTGTTGCAAAAAACATTGGGGAAACTCTATTTTTTGTAGCTTCTTCGGCAACAGCTTTTGCTCCGTTTTCGCAATATTCAGCTAAAAAAGCTCTTTTTGCATCAGGATCAGGCCACGCGCAACCTGGGCAATCAAAACCGTCCATTTGGTTGATTTTTGCTAATAATTCTATTCCTTTTCCCATTCCGACTTCCGAAGAAACGTGTGCTAAAGCAGATTTTATGGCTTTTGTACCCACAGCAGATTTAGGGATTTTAGCGAGTTTAATTCCAGTTAATTTTTCTGGTGGCTGTGCTTTTATATTTTTATCGCTCATAATTAATGTGTTGAGGATTGGAGTAAATTGTCATTTTATCATTTCTACTAAAACCGATAAGGCAAATTCCGAATTCTTTTGCAAAATCTACCGCTAAACTTGAACAAGCAGAAACTGCAACAATAATTGGAATTTTTGCAAAAAATGCTTTGGAAACAATCTCGTAAGAAACTCTACCGCTAACCAACAAAATGGATGCTTCTTTAAGGTTGTTTTTTAATAGTAATTCGCCAATAGATTTATCTACGGCATTATGTCTTCCAATATCTTCTTTTATTACGAGAATCTCTCTGTTTTTATTAAAAATTGCTGCTGCGTGACTTCCGCCAGAAGAGTGAAATGTGTTTTGTAATTCTTTCATTTTTAAGAACATATATTTTATTTCTGTTTGAAGAAATGATGTAGAATTTACTAATTTTTCTCCTGAAATTTCAATATCTGAAAGTTCTTTTTTTCCGCAGATTCCACAAGAAGAAACTGATAATAATGTTCGTTTATTTAAGTATCCTTTTCCTAATTTTTCCTTCGGAATAATTACATTGATTATGGTTGAGAAATCTTTCTTTTCTTCAATTGTTTCAGTTAAAAAACCTTCTTTTCCTTTATAAATATCTTCAGCAAAAAGTAAACCTCTAATGAGTTCAATATCGTTATTTGGAGTGCGCATAACAACCGTGTAAGCTTCGTTGTTAATGTTGATTTGTAACGGTGCTTCAATAACCAAAGTGTCTTCTAATTTTGAAGATTTATTGGCTGTGATTTTTATAGATTGATAATTGGTTGTTTGCATTAAAACCAAAGGTAAGAAAGTATTTTTAACTTGTTATCGAAATATTTGCTCGCAATAAATAACGATTAATTTTTCATCAATATTTTTAGTAAAAAATAGGTACAAGTTTCCACCATCTTTAATTTTGGTTTCTTTTCTGATTTCTGAAACCATTTTTGGAAAATTTCTGGTTGTAATATTTGCCTTCTTAATTTTTTTAAGTTGCTTTTTATCGTACGAAGAAATACTCTCAATTTTAAAAACTCTTCCAGGGAAATCTATTAAATTTTCTGAAGTATATAAATGCGAATGCTGATGCAATTTAAAAACAGCTAATTGGTTGCTAATTTGATTAAATCCACCAGATTTTAATATTGCTGCATTGGGTTCGTACAAATAGGTGAGTGGTTCTGAGTAGTTTTGTTCAGGAGTTTTATTTAGTTGAAAATCAAACAGTTGATTGTTGTTTTTTTGAATATTGATTGTCTTAATCTTAATTTCCTTTTCATAGTTTTTTTCTAATAAAAATAAGACTTCTTTTACTTCATTTTTAAGCGCAACAACGTGAATTTCTTTTACAAATTTCAATTCATTAATTCCGCTTGTTATGTCTAACATTGGCGAATTCTTTAATAGAATTGTATCTGTTTTTGTGAATAGAAAATCAATATTCTCAGGAACATTTGGTAAACAATCATTCAGTAGAAAAACCTTTCCTTTTACATCATTTCTACGTGAAGGGTCTATATAAATACAATCGAATTTTTGATTAGAATTTTTTAAGAATTCCAATCCATCCGAAGCAATTGTTTGTATGTTTTTAATTTTTAGTTGCTCGTAGTTGTGTGCAACAATTTTTGATAATTCTTCATTGATTTCAGCATGAATTACATTTTCAAAAGTTTTAGAAAAGTAGCAACAATCTACACCAAAACCACCAGTAATATCTATCAAGTTTTTGCCTGAAACTAAGTTAGATTTATAGCTCGCAGTTTCTTCTGAAGAAGTTTGTTCAATACTAATTTTTGGTGGATAAAAAATGTTATCCGTTGCAAACCAGGTTGCTAGCTTGTTTTTAGATTTTAATTTGCTAACTATTTGATTAGATAGTTTTTGAATTGAAATTTCTTGAAAAGGACTTCCTTTTAAAATCAGTTTTGTAATGTCTGAGTTTAAGTTGTCATTTATAAATTTTTGAACTTCTTTATGTAGAATATTCTTGTCCAAATTAGTTGTAACCTTTAACAGTTCCCATACTTAATTTACTGTCATTTCCAAAAGAATGATTTGTTGGTAATAAGGCTCCACTTTCGGTTTTAATCCAATCTTGCCAAGTTGCAAAAGCACCTTCTGTGTTTCCTTTTTCCATTCTGTTTTTTAGATACATTAAATAGCTTTCAGGAACATTGTTTTCATCTAAAGTCCAAACATAAGAATCTCCAGGAGTTGAGCCACCAGTTGTGTATGTTACTCTTAAAGCTTGTTTGCCGTCTATATTTTCTATAGTTCTAACAATTCCATCTTCAAATAATTTATGAGGAGCAACTAGCCAAAAACTATCATTATTAAATAGTCTTTCGGCTCTTTTTATGGTTTCTATATTTTCTGAAGAAGTTTTCTTGTCATTAAAAAAGACAATGCTTTTTTCTAAATTATTAGGATGTAAAACTACTTTGGTTGTGTCCCAAGAAACTTCAACAATATGATTTTTCTTATCCCATTTATAATTTCTACTACCGGCAAAACTCCATTCTATAGTATTTGTATTTTTATATGCTTCGTGATTTATAGCTTTTAAAATAGTATTTGCTAAAGCATCTGCTTTTGGGTTAGAAGCTTTTACTTCTCCCATATTTAACTCCATTCCAAATAAAGAAAGTTTATGACTTGTAGGTAATTTAAAACCAGCTTCTGTAGTTTTCCAATCATTCCAAGTAGCGGAAACGCCGCCAATCGGAATAACTTTTGTCCACATTTTATAATCGGTTGGAAAGCCGTTTTCGTCTAAAATCCATAAATATGAATCTCCTGGAGTAGTTCCGCCAGAAGTATAAGTTACCATTAGAGCATCTTTATCATTGTGTTTTACAATGCTTCTTTCTACACCATCATCAAAAACTTTGTGTGGAGCAATCAGCCAAAAAGAATCGTTATTAAAAAAGTCTGTCGCAGTTTTTATAAGTTCAGGTTTGTTTACTTCCTTTCCATCGATAAAAACTTTGTTCTTGTCAGGACTTTTGAAGAATAATTCTACCCAATTATTATCCCAGGAAACACTAACTCTTTCTTGTTGTTTGTACCATTTGTAATTGTGTACACCTCTAAAAGACCATTCAATAACTTCAGTGTTTTTAAAAGCTTCATTATTAATTGCTGTTAACATTTTAGTTGCTAAAGCATCAGCTTCTACGCCTTGTTTCCCTTCTGGTAATTTTTCATTATTAACAACATAATAAATACCAATAAAGGCAATTAATAAGACTAAAAGTAATAAGATAAATTTAAAAAATTTCTTCATGATTGATTATTTAGAATGCAAAAATATCAATAATTTGAAGATATTGTTACTTGTTTTGCTCGTAATAATCTAAAACATGTTGTGGAATTCCCATTTCTTCTGGTTTTCCTTTGTCTGAAATTGGATATCCTGCAACTTGTTTAATTGGTACAATTCCTGCCCAAATTGGCAAAGCATAATCTTCTGGTTCATCTGCAACGCCAGTATCTCTAATTTTTGCAGAAGCAGTTTCAATAGTAAATTCAACAACTAAAGTCCTGTCTAATTCCTTTTGATACATTGGTCGAAGAGAATCCCAATGATTTGGCATCATTTGGTTTACAATCCATTTTAGAATTGCTGTTTTTTCTTCGTCTTTTTCAATTTTATTTAAACTTCCAAAAAGTGTTACAGAACGATAATTTACAGAATGATGCAAGCCAGAACGAGCTAAAACCAATCCATCTAAATGCATAACAGTTATTGATGTTTCTTCGCTTTCAAGGATTGAGAGTAACATTCTGTTTGCCGTAGAGCCATGAATGTAAATTTTGTTATCTCTTCTTGTGTACGCCATCGGAATTGTAATTGGTTTTCCTTCGTAGATATAACCAACATAACATAAAAATCCAGCATCTAAAATGGTGTTTATTTTCTCAACATCATAGGTTGCTCTGTTTTGACCGCGTTTTACTCTGTTTAATTTTGATTTTTTGTATTCTTTCATTTGTTTAAAACAATTTAAGTAACCTGTTTTAGCATTTTATCGTCTAAGTTGGTATTGCTATTATTCTATATAAATACCCATTATGGGCTTTTATCTTATATTTCTTTTGATAAAACAAAGTTTTCGTACTTCTTACCGTTTACAAGAAAATTAAATTCGCCAATACTTTTAAATTCATTTCGGTCATAAAATTTAATGCCTCTTTCATTTTTAATATAAACTGAAAGCCACATAGAACTTGCTTTTTTTTCTTTGGCTTTTTCAATGATAAAATCCAAAAAAGGTTGCCCTAATTTCATTGATAAAAAATGATTTAAAATGTAAATTCTTTCCAACCTGCAACTGCTGTTTTCAGTTTTATCTTCAAACGGAGTATTTAATATAATTTTTGAATATCCAACAGGTAAATTATCTACATAAATAATATGAAAAAGGTTGTTTTTGTCTTCTAATTCTTCTTTTGTTTTTTTGATTGAAAATGCGTTGGTACAATAGGCTAATAAATCTTTTTGATCATCAATAAAATGGCCATGAGATTCTGTGTATGTAATTCTTCCTAAAAGCGCTATAACTTCAGCATTTGAAGATGTTGCTAATTTAAAATTCATTATTCTTAATATGTTAGTTTATAATATTCTTAAATGATATTCGTTAAAAAAAAACAAGTCTTTGTGTATATTGATATAGTTTTACTTTATTTCAATTAATCCATATCCAATTGGGAATTCATTGTTTTTTCTCTGTGAATATAAGGAGTCTAAAGGAATGTTGTTTTTATGAAAAAAACTAGAAACTTCTTCAGCCGAATAGTTTTTTAGCTGAATAAATTCTTTAAGATGATAAGGTATTCCTTCTTCCCCCATTGGTGTGTTACTTTTAGATTCTAAATGAAAATGTAAATGAGGTAAATCTGAATTTCCACTGTTTCCTAATAAGCCAATTACTTGCCCTTTTTTAACCTTATCTCCAATACTTACTTTAATACTACTAGGTATTAAATGGCCATAAATAGCGTGTATTTTATTACCAATATCAATAACAACATAATTACCTGCAATTGTTTTATTTGTAATACGAACGGCCATTTCATTTGATAATGGTTCGTTTTCTATTATATCATTTTTTAAATCTACAACAACTCCATCGGCAACGGAAACTATTTCAACACCATATCCATACCAATTTTCATTTTCTTTAATATTGTTTTTTGCAAAGCTTTCATCATCATTTACAAAGATCCAATCTAAGGCAAATCGTTGAGGGTAAATGACCTTGCCATTTGAATAAAATCTACTATTCTTATGGCTTTCTGCTTCATATAACCATTTTCCTTTTTTGTTAAATGGTAGGCCTAATGTTAGTTCAGTTTTATTAGGAATATCTAAAATTGTTGTTTCTATAGAGTAGGCAATAGCTTTTCCGTTTGGTTTAAGTGTATTGAAATAAAGTTTATGGTACATCTTTTCAGGGATGTTTTTACTATCATTAAATTCCAAATTTAAATTAAGGTTTCCAAATTGATTTGTGGAAATTAAATTTAACTTACTTTCATTTCTTAAATTCGGACGCTCAATATTTTTATTTATGTAAATAGAATCAAAAGTTGCAATTGGTAATTTAGATGAGGAATAACTATATATTTCAACTTTTTCTAATTCTATGTAAGTTTTAAAATTGTTAAAAATATTTAACTCGTATGTAAGATAATTTTTTTCATTTACGCTAATTAGGTTACTTAAAAAAGAAACGTTTGTTTCAATAGGAAAATTAGATTCTTTAAGTTTATGTAAAACCTCTTTAGTAGACGTTTTACATAAAATTTTAGATTCTTTAATTTTTTTACAACTAGTAATTATCAAGAGAAAGCTTAATAAGAATATGTACTTCATAAATTTTATTTTAAATGATCAATTTTAATTATTTAGCATCCATTTTATTAAACTTTTCTTATCTACAATAGACCAAGAATGTGGATTGCGTTCTCCATTTGAACGATAACCCTTATTTACTGTTTTTATCAATTCAATTTTATTATTATTAAACTTTTTTTGTAAAACGTTGCTTAGTTTTTCTATCGAATAAGCATTTAAGTCTTCTTTTTCAAACCGTCTGTTTACTTTCCAATAATTGAAGTCGGGTTCAGTGTAAAGTCTTATTTTAGTGTTTTTTAAGCTAGAAATATTACCTGTAAAGTTAGTTTCTGAAGTAAAAGGCGAATTGTTTTCAAAATTAGAAATATTATCATTTGGGTTACCAAAATTGGTGTTAAATAGATTTATTAACCATGTTCCTTCTTGAACAGAAATCTCAGAAAAATTCCTCTTAATATTTCTTTCGCATTTTTTATAAAAAGCAAGTATGTCAATAGGTGAATCTACTACAAAAACACCTTTTGGTTGAATGTTATTGCTTGTCTTAATTAAGTGATTGGAAAGTAATAATGATATATTGCCACCTGTTGAAAATCCGCCAATATAAATATTGTTTTTTGGTAAATTGCTGTCTTTAAATACCTTTTTAAGAAGATTTGTTAATTGTATTTTATCTTTTTCTGTTAGCCAGAATTTCTGATTGAAATTTAAATATAGAACAGCTATATTATTTTCTTTAGCGTCTTTAAGTATTTTAAACTCTCTCTCTATTGCTTTTGCATTTTCTGCATAATTTCCAAAAAGTATTAAAACAGCATTTGCTTTGTCTACAGGATTATTTAATTCATAACTGTCTTCAATTATATTTTTGTATTCTGATGTGTAAGTGTTTAGTTTTTTCTCATAAAGGCTATTTTTACAAGAAGAAAAAATTATTAAAATGAATAATATTCCTATATTTTTTTTCATTTTTCTAAGTCTTTTGGTTTATAAACCCTTATTTCTGAAGCTGGATATTTCTCAATCATTTTTGAAGGTCTAATTGGTCTTTCAACAAAATTACCTGAACAACTTGGGCAGACGTTTTTAAAAATTTCTATTGCGCATGTCTTACAATACGTACATTCAAAAGAACAAATCATAGCTTCTGTTGACGTGTTTAGTAAATCTTTGTTGCAATGTTCGCAATTAGGCCTAATTTCTAGCATGATAAATAGCGTTCTTTTATAACGTTAATATGCCAAACACTGTGTCCTAGTAATAAGAAAGCACAAGCTCTGGCGGACATTGGAGAACCACTTGCAGTTCCCATATTTTTTAAGTTATCTTCAGAAATACTATTGATTAAGTTCATTGTGTATAAACGTGTAATTGTAAACTCGTGCGTTAACGCTTCAATAGATTTGCTGTCTGCTCCAGAAGGTTTAATGTACACATCTTGATCGTAACCTGGTAAAGGTGTTTTGTCTTCTCTGGCAATTCTTAATAAACGATGCATAAAAATACGTTCTGTATCAATAATATGTTGCAATACTTCTTTTATGCTCCATTTTTGGGGTTGATAACGGAATTCTAATTTATCTTTTGGTACAGAAGAAAAGAAATCAATTACCATTTTTTTATCCTCTTCAAGAGCGGGAATTAATACCGTTTCATCTGAAACAGAATCTATATACCTTGCGTAATATTCGTTGTATTCAGTAGATTTTAAATCTTGTTTTTTCATTTTGTTGTTGTTATATAGTTCAAAAATAATATATTTATGGATCGTTGTAGTCGTCCAGAATAAATATAATTAATAGTCCAGTTTATGTTTCCTTTTAAAACCAGTTTTACTTTAGATAGAAAAATATCAAAACCATTGTACTTGCAATTATCTAATCAATTTATTCAATTGATAAAAGAACAAAAATTACCGCCCAAAACCAAATTACCAGGAAGTAGAACTTTAGCAGAACTGTTAAATATCCATAGGAAAACAGTTGTTGCATCTTATGATGAATTAATTTTACAAGGTTGGATAGAAAGTGTTGCTAAAAAAGGAACTTTTGTGCATAGTAATTTACCGTTGTTACATCAAACAGAATTCTCAAAATCGAATTTTACTTCAGAAAAACAAAAAACTGGATTCTTTTTTTATAAAAATGAAGTATTTACTTCAAAAAATATAATTAAAGATGAAGCGGTAATGTATTTAAATGATGGTGTTTCTGACGGAAGACTTACTCCAATTGAAGAAATAGCAAGAACATATAGAAGAATTACAAACAAGAAAAATGTTTTTAATCATTTGGGATATAATTCTCCTTATGGAAACGAAAAATTAAGAGGGGTTTTAGTTAATTATTTGAATGAAACCAGAGGATTGCAAGTTGCAAAAGAAAATGTTTTAATAACACGCGGAAGTCAAATGGGAATTTGGTTGTCGTCTCAATTATTGCTAAAAAAAGGTGACGTAATTGTAACAGGAGAAACAAATTATGCCTCAGCTACAACAACATTTAAAAATCAACAAGCAATCATAAAAATTGTTGAGGTTGATGAAAACGGAATTGTTACTGACAATATTGAAGCCATTTGCAAAAAGCAACAAATTAAGGCTGTTTATGTAACATCTCATCATCATCACCCAACAACAGTTACGTTGTCTGCGGAAAGAAGAATTCATCTTTTAAACTTGTCTACACAATACAATTTTGCAATTATTGAAGATGATTATGATTACGATTTTAATTATAATCACGCACCAATTTTACCTTTAAAAAGCCATGATACAAACGGAAATGTTATTTATATTGGTTCGGTTTGTAAAACAGTAGCACCAGTTTTTAGAGTTGGTTATTTAATTGCTTCTAAAGAATTTGTAGATGAAGCTGCAAGTCGAAGAAAAATTGTGGATAGGCAAGGTGATGAACTATTGGAATTAACCTTTGCAGATTTTATACATTCAGGAGATTTAGATAGGCACATTAGAAAAGTGATGAAAATTTACAAGCAACGAAGAGATTTGTTTTGTAATTTGTTTTCTAAAGAATTAAATGCTTTTTTTCAGTTTGAAAAACCAAAAGGAGGAATGGCGATTTGGGCAATTCTAAACAAAAAATATTCTTGGAAACAAGTTGTAAAAGAGGCTCAGAAACATAAATTAATAATAGGTGATTTTAACCGTTATGACATGGGAAATTTAAAGCATAACGGAATTAGAATTGGTTTTGCAAGTTATACTGAAGCAGAAATTTACGAGTTAATTTTTCGATTTAAAAAAACAATGTTTGCAATTAAAGATTCGCTTTAATCATTCTGTCGTTTCCAGAAAAATCTTTTTTCAATTCTATATTTTTAAAACCTTTTTTTGCCAGCATTTCAATAGTTTCATTCCCTAAATATTGATTGATTTCAAAAAATAACAATCCGTTTTCAGAAAGATGTAATTTGGCTAAATCAGCAATTTTATCATAAAAAATTAGCGGATTATCGTCTTCTACAAACAGCGCTAAATGTGGTTCGTTTTCTAAAACATTATTTTTGATTTCAACTTTTTCTAGTTCTCTAACGTACGGCGGATTGGAAACAATAATATCGTAACTTTCAGGTAAATCATTTGCTGATAAAATATTAGTCTCTATAAAACTAATGCCAACTGAATTTAATGTAGCATTTTCTTCCGCAGTTTTTAAAGCCTCTTTAGAAACATCAATTGCAGAAACTGTAACGTTTGGTAAAATCTTTTTTAAAGAAATAGGAATACAACCTGTTCCGGTTCCGATGTCAAGAATAGAAATGTCTTGTTTCTTGTCTCTTTTTTCTTTTATCTCTGTAATAATCCACTCCACTAATTCTTCGGTTTCTGGTCTTGGAATTAACGTGTTTTTATTTACTAAAAAAGGCAATCCGTAAAACTCCGTATTTCCTAAAATATATTGAATTGGTTCTTCGTTTTTCAATTTTTCAATAGCAGCATTAAAAAAAGATAAAACTTCCGAAGGAATTATAAAATCGGCTTTTAAAACCGAGTCAATTCGTTGGAAATCTAACTTTTCTTCAATCAATAAAAAGAAAAAAGTATCTATTTCTGTTTTAGGATAATTTAAGTTTAATTTATTGTTAATAAGGTTTTTAAATTGGGTAAGAGTCATAGGTTTTTATAATAGAGGACTGAGAAACCTACATAAACGTTCAAGTGTTTTTTGTTTGTTAGATCGCTTTAAAAAATCCTTTAAGTTAATTTTATTTGCTTTTTCCTTTCTTGTATTAAATTCGTCTCTAATTTCTGATGTTAGTTCAATGTCAAAAATTATTGCATTTAATTCATAATTGTGTTCAAAGCTTCTGCAATCAAAATTTGTAGAACCAATAGATGTAATTTCATCATCAATAAAAATTACTTTACCATGAGAAAAATCATCTCTTAAATAAATTTCAACACCAGCTTTTAATAAAATTTCAAAATAAGAATACATGCTATAAGTTGCCACTTTAGAATCGCTTTTTTTTGGTAAAACTAAGGTTACTTTAATCCCACTTAAAGCTGCAATTTTAAGGGCTTCTAAAATAGAAAAGCTAGGGATAAAATATGGATTCATTACGCAAATGCTTTTTTCAGCCAAATTTATAAAGCTTAAATATTGTTGCATTACAACAGCTTGTTCATAATCTGGACCACTTGAAACAATGTGTACTTTGGTGTTGCTTTTGGTTGTGTATTTCTTAATGTATTTTGCTTCTTTACTTAAATCTATTTCAGTTGCGTAGAAAAAATCTTTCAAAAAAGACTTATGCAAACTGGTTACAGCATCTCCTTCAATCTTAATGTGTGCATCTTGCCAGATACCTAAAGAATTATTATCTTTTATATATTTATCAGTAATGTTTACACCTCCAGTAAAGCCTATTTTATTGTCAATTATAGAAATTTTTCTATGATTTCTATAATTTAGAGTGAAAATGAAATTTCCATACTTCAACGGCATTTCTGGATGTATTTCTACACCAATCTTTTCGAACTCTTTTTTTATTTTATTATTTAATTGATAACTTCCAATAGCATCATATAAAATTCTAACTTCAACCTTTTCTTTCCTTTTTTGCTTTATTAGTTCTATTAATTCTGATAATATTTCGCCTTCTTCAATAATATAATATTGGAGATGTATAAACTCTTTAGCGTTTTTTATAGCTTTAAAAAGGGCTTCAAATGTTTTTTTACCATTTTTTAAAATTTGTACTTTATTGTTATTATTTAAATGAATACCTGTGTTATTGTAAATTAAGTTAGATATTTTTTGTGCTTTTACACTTTTAAGTTCATAGCTGTTTTTGTTTTCCTTATTGTTGAAAGAATTTTTAATATAATTTTTCCTCTTTTTTATTTCTTTTAGTTCAAAAAACCTAATCTTTCTTCGATTAATGCCAAATAATAAAAAAATGAAAACTCCAATAAATGGAAAAAAAAAGCAAATAAAAACCCAACTTAAAGATTTTGAAGGTTTTACGCCAAAATATAAGATATTGTAAAAAGCCCAACTAAAAAGTAAGATGTGAATTGTAGTAAGTATATAATATATCAAATCTATAATTTAAATTTCTTTCAACATCCAAACACTGCAAGAATAATGTCCGGTATTTCCCATTGGTTTGTCTAGATTTATAAAACCATTTTTTTTATATAAAGCTCTGGCAGCATCCATGTAAGGCATGGTTTCTAAGTAACAATGCGTGTAATTTAGCGCTTTTGCTTTTTCTAAACATTTAGTAATTAACTTACTTCCCAAACCTTTTCCTCTTGTAATGGGTAAGAAATACATTTTTTGAAGCTCGCAAGTTTCACCTTCAAAATTATCTAAAAGTGCAATTCCTACACCGCCAACAATTTTGTTTTTATGTTCAATTACAAAATAACTTGAACGTGGTTTTTGGTAGTTTTCAAACATTTGATCGGTTGCTTTATCTTCATAAGCTGTACCAATTTTTGGTGCGCCAAATTCAACCAAAACACTACGAATTACGTGTGCAATTTCTGGGTTGTCTTTCTGTTGAATTTCTCTAATAATAAAATCTTCGGTTGTCATTCCAATACACTATTTTTGCAGGAACAAGTTACATTAAATTTTAAAATATCAATATATGAAACGCATACTAATTTTGTGTTTGCTTACCGTATTAATTACTAGTTGTTCTGTAAGTAAAAAACCTGTTTTTGTAAAGGTAGATGATGTTAAATTAGTGTCTTTTAAGTCAGATACAATACGTTTGGCGGCAAAAGCGTACTTCCAAAATCCTAATGATGTTGGTGGAAAAATTTCTACAGATGAAATTAAGGTTTTTATAAACGGTACAGAATTAGCACAAGTTTCTTCAGAGGAATTTAAAGTGCCAGCAAGAGAAGATTTTGCAATTCCATTGAATGTAGTTGTACCTTCAAAAAGAGTTTTTGAAAACAACAAAAACGGAATTTTAGGAGGCTTATTGAATTCAATATTAAATCAGAATTTAAAAGTACAATTTAAAGGCGATTTAAAGTATAAAGTTTTTGGTTTTTCTAGAGTTTATAGTATTGATAAAACGGAAGAAGTTAAAATTAAATTATAAGTTATTACTAACGAGTTATATATAAAACGTTGTTTGCAACTTGCTAAAAACGGAATTGGGAATACACGTCCAAATCCGTCAGTTGGTGCTGTAATTGTTCATGATAATAAAATTATTGGTGAAGGATTTACATCAGCCTACGGTGGAAATCACGCAGAAGTAAATGCTATAAATTCGGTTGAAAATAAAGAGTTATTAAAACAAGCTACAATTTATGTTACGCTAGAACCTTGCTCACATTTTGGTAAAACGCCGCCTTGTGCCGATTTAATTGTAAAACATAAAATACCCAATGTAGTAATTGGTTGTGTGGACACAAATAGTTTGGTTGCAGGAAAAGGAATTGAACGACTAGAAAATGCCGGAATTAACGTTACAGTTGGTGTTTTAGAAGCTGAATGTTTAGAACATCACAAACGTTTTTTTACAGTTCAGAACAAAAAACGACCGTACATTATTTTAAAATGGGCGCAAACTCAGGACGGGTTTATAGCTCCAATTTCTAAAGATGAACAAAAACCAGTGTGGATTTCCAATCAATATTCACAACAGTTGGTTCATAAATGGAGAAGTGAAGAACACGCAATTTTAGTAGGAACAAATACGGTTGTTGCAGATAATCCTAAATTAAATGTAAGAAGTTGGTCAGGAAATAATCCTGTAAGAATTGTGTTGGATGCAAATTGTCGTTTAGACAAAAAAGCGAATGTTTTTGATGGTAGTGTTGAAACAATTGTTCTGGTAGATTCAAGAAACAAGAAGCAAGAAGTAGGATCAAATTTGATTTTTGAGCAAATAGATTTCTCTAAAAATATCGCAAAACAAATTTGTGAAGTTTTACAAAAACATAAAATTCAGTCGGTAATTATTGAAGGAGGAAGACAAACGTTGCAAACCTTTATCGATGAAAATCTGTGGGACGAAGCGCGGGTTTTTACAGGAGAAACGTCTTTTGAAAGTGGAGTAGCAGCACCGCAATTTTCGGCAAAGCTTTCTTCCGAAGAAAAAATAAAAAGCGATACGCTAAAAATATATAGAAATGATTAAAAATATAGTTTTCGATTTTGGTGATATTTTCATCAATTTAGACAAACAAGGAACTTATAAAGAATTAGCAAAATTAGGTGTTACAGAGATTTCTGAAAAGATGATTTCTGTATATCATCAATATGAAAAAGGCTTAATTTCTACGGATGAATTTGTGGGTTTTTATCATAAAGAATTCAATATAGACAAAGACGATTTAATTAGAAGTTGGAATGCCATTTTGTTAGATTTTCCGAAGGAAAGGTTAGCCTTTTTAAAAGAACTTGCTGCAAGTGAAAAATATAGATTGTTTTTATTAAGCAATACAAACGAGTTGCATATTTCTTGGATTCAAGAAGATTGGGGAATGGAATTGTACAACGAGTTTAAAAACTGTTTTGAGCAGTTTTATTTGTCGCATGAAATTAATTTTAGAAAGCCAGATTCTGAGATTTATCAATTTGTGTTAGATCAAAATAAGTTAGTTGCAGAAGAAACTCTTTTTGTAGACGATTTAAAGGAGAATACAGATTCAGCAAAAGAAGTAGGTTTACAGGTTTGGAATTTAATTCCTGGCGAAGAAGATGTAACAGAATTATTCACCAAAAAAGAATTTTAGATTTGATGTACCTTGTTTTAAGTATACTAATTTCTAGTTTACTATTTGTTATTTTTAAGTTGTTTGATGTGTTTAAAATTAACACGCTACAAGCAATTGTTGTAAATTATATAATTGCGTTTTCTTTTGGAATTTTCACATCAGATATTTCAATGGCTGTTGCAGAAGTACCAAAACAACCGTGGTTTATTGGCGCGTTTTGTTTGGGAATTCTGTTTATTTCTATTTTTAATGTAATGGGAATTACAGCGCAAAAAAACGGATTGTCAGTTGCGTCAGTAGCAGGAAAAATGTCTGTGGTAATTCCAATTATATTTGGAATTATAGTATACAATGAAAGTGTTGGCATTGTAAAAGTTGTTGGGATTTTATTGGCGTTAGTTGCTGTGTATTTGTCATCAGCAAAAAACGACAATTCTCCTGTAAAATTTAAGAATTTACTATTTCCATTATTGCTTTTTGTAGGTTCTGGAGTTTTAGATACCGCCTTAAAATATGTAGAAACTAATTCGGTTTCAGAAACTAATGTTCCCCTATTTTTGGCAACCATTTTTGGATGTGCCTTTGTGTTAGGAAGCATCTTAATTGTTATTCAGATTGTACGCGGAAAATTAAAATTCCAATGGAAAAACGTTTTAGGTGGAATTGCACTTGGAATTCCGAATTACTATTCAATGGAGTTTTTGTTAAAAGCCTTTAAAACAGATATAGAAAGTTCAACGTTATTCACCATAAATAATGTAGGAATTGTGATTTTAACTACTGTTTTTGCATTGTTGTTTTTTCAGGAAAAACTAATAAAAAAGAATTGGGTTGGTATTTCGTTAGCTGTAATTAGCATAATTTTAGTAACTTTTGGTTCTTAACTATGGAAGAAAAAGATACTTATAAAACAATTACTTCTGCTTCGGAAGAAACGCTATTTAAAGACAGAAATAGTAAGTTTTTTGGGTACGCTTTTCCGGTTTTTAATGAAGACGATGTTAAAGAGTCTTTAGAAATCTTAAAAAAGAAACATCATTCTGCACGTCATTTTTGTTATGCTTGGCAATTTGGAGTTGAGAAAATTCGCTTTAGAGCAAATGACGATGGAGAACCAAGTAATTCTGCCGGAATGCCAATTTATGGACAAATTCAATCTTTTGATGTAACCAATATTTTAATAGTTTCTGTCCGTTATTTTGGAGGAACAAAATTAGGTGTTGGCGGATTGATAAATGCCTACAGAACTTCGGCACAAATGGCTTTGGAAGCTTCTCATATTGTTGAAAAAACCATAGATATTCAATACAAGCTTACTTTTGAATACGATATGATGAATAAAGTACAACGTGTTGTAAAAGAACGCAACTTAAATATTATTGCTCAAAAATTAGAAATGAATTGCGAGTATACAATTTCAGTAAGAAAAAAAGAAGCACAAACAATTTTTGAGATTTTCAACAATTTATTTAAAGTTGAAATTAAAGAATTGGAATAGTGTTTGTATAGAATGAATAAGAAAAAAAAGATATTATGAAACTTACTAAAATTGTATTGTTATTAATGAGTGTGGTTGTCTTTCAATCATGTGCAACAAAAGAAAAAGAAGTAAATAAAAATTTACATGATATTTGGGTGGTAACTCAAATAGATCAAAAAGCAATTGAAAAAACAGCTAAAACGCCACGTTTAGAAATAAATTTAACCACAATGAAAGTTATGGGAAACGATGGCTGTAATAATTTTTCAGGAACGTTAAATGAAGTTTCAGACACTAAGTTTGTAGTAGACAATCTTGCTTCAACCAGAATGATGTGTCCAAAAATGGATGTTACAGATAGTTTTAATAAAGCTATAAACAGTGTGGTTTCTTATAAATTAGAGAAGTTAAATCTTATTTTATTTGATGCAAACGGAAAAGAAGTTCTTAAGTTTCTAAAAGTAGATTAGTAATTGAGCTGATATTTAGTTGTTTCTAAGAGAAAATTTCTCGAACTTCGCTACAATTGTAAAATTTTGTTCAACAATACTTTAAAGAGAAAAATGAAAAACTATATCCTGTTAATTTTAGTGTTATTTTTAGCTGTTAGTTGTAATGAGAAAAAAGAAATTAGTTCTGTTAATCCGGAGAACTGGTTAAAAAGAAAAATAGATATCAGTAAAAAAGATTCGTTAGATTATGGGAAATCGTATTTATCTATTTACTCTCAAATTTATAGCATTTCAGAACATAAAAGACACAATTTAACAGCAACAGCTAGTTTAAGAAATACTAGCGATACAGATACAATTTATCTTTTAAAAGCAAAATATTACGATACACATGGCGCAGTTCTTAGAACGTATTTTGATTTCCCTATTTATTTAGCGCCAATGGAAACTACCGAAATAATTATAGACGAATCGGATATTGAAGGCGGAACAGGTTCTAACTTTATTTTTGAATGGAAAACCCCAAAAGGTACTCCAGAACCATTATTTGAAGGAATAATGAACTCTACAATGGGACAACAAGGACTTTCTTTTACTACGCATGCTAAACGAATTAAGTAGGTTTTGATAGTTTATTTTTCGATAATTTACCTAACGTTGAATATTCATATTAAAAAAAAAATGATATTCTTTTAACATTAGTAATAATTAAAATGAATCCAAGAAAATTAACCTTATTTAAAGAGAAAAAAGGAATTTATATTTCATTAGAAAATATTATCGCAATTTCATGGGCAGCTTTAATTTTTTTAATTTATTATTTAAAACAGTCATATGATTTTGATTTTAAGGGAATTGAAACTGGAATTCTTGTTCTTGGAACTATTTACATTATCGGACTTTTAATTAGTACTTTTTTTAGATATGAAAGTGAGGTAGGGGAATATTGTGGAAGAATAATTTTTCATGAAAATCATATAAATATTGAAAATAACGATTACTACCTTGAAGAAATACAGAAGCTAGAATTTTTCTCAACATTTGATGTTAAAGGAGATTTTACAAATTACCTTTTAGAATTTACACCACATTTATCTAATGGACTGAGTAATAGTTTTATTCTAACTTTGAAAAACGGAAAACAAATTGAATACAATTTTTTACAAACGAAATCTGAACAAATTAAATATTATAAAGATGTATTAACTAATTATTATAAAAAAGGAATTATAAGTTGGTTAGAATTGTTGAACACTTTAAATATTGAAGATTATAATGAAATTCAGAATTTTAAGAAAGAATTAACCGTTAACGAGCCATCTTTTTAACTCAAACAAACTCCTTAAAAACCAATTGTTTATTTAATAAAATTTCGTACATTTGCACTCCTTTTTACGAGAGCAGATTTGTAAAAGGAATTTATAAAATAAGAACAAGTTTAATATCTCTTAGAGTTAATATCGTTAAAAATCTGATTAATAATAAGATACAAAGTTAATTTCAGGATGTCTGAAGAAACAAAAAACACTACTGAAGAAGTAGTAACTACACCAGAAGCAGTTCAAGAAACTGTAAACCCAGCACAATTTTTAGCAACATTTAACTGGCATAAATACGAAGAAGGTATTGATGAGGTTGATGAATCTAAATTAGCAGAATTCGAAAAAGCGTTAGAAGGAACTGTAGGTTTCGTAAACGAACGTGATGTAATCGAAGGAACTGTAACAAGAATTACTGAGCGTGATGCAATTATTGACATCAACTCTAAGTCAGAAGGAGTTATTTCTTTAAACGAATTCCGTTACAACCAAGGTTTAGCTGTTGGAGATAAAGTAGAAGTATTAGTTGACAAAAGAGAAGATGCAACTGGTCAATTAGTATTATCTCACAAAAAAGCTCGTGTAATTAAAGCATGGGATAGAGTAAACAACGCACACGAAACAGGAGAAATCGTTAATGGTTTTGTTAAGTGTCGTACAAGAGGAGGTATGATTGTAGATGTATTTGGTATCGAAGCATTCTTACCAGGATCTCAAATTGACGTTAAGCCAATTAGAGATTACGATCAGTATGTAGAAAAAACTATGGAATTCAAAGTTGTAAAAATCAACCACGAATTTAAAAACGTAGTAGTATCTCATAAAGCGCTGATTGAAGCATATTTAGAAGATCAAAAGAAAGAAATCATTGGCCAATTAGAAAAAGGACAAGTATTAGAAGGTGTTGTAAAAAACATTACTTCTTATGGTGTGTTCGTAGATTTAGGTGGTGTAGATGGTTTAGTTCACATTACAGATTTATCTTGGTCAAGAATTAACCACCCTAATGAGGTTGTTGAGTTAGATCAAAAATTAAACGTTGTAATCTTAGACTTCGATGACAACAAATCTAGAATCCAATTAGGATTAAAACAATTATCAGCACACCCTTGGGAAGCTTTAAATACTGACTTAAAAGTTGGAGATAAAGTAAACGGAGAAGTAGTTGTAATTGCAGATTACGGTGCATTCGTAGAAATAGAAGAAGGTGTTGAAGGATTAATTCACGTATCAGAAATGTCTTGGTCTACACACTTACGTTCAGCTCAAGATTTCGTAAAAGTTGGAGATAAAGTAGAAGCGCAAGTTTTAACTTTAGACCGTGAAGACCGTAAAATGTCTTTAGGTATGAAACAATTACACCCAGATCCTTGGACAGATATTACATCTAAATATCCAGTAGGTTCTACGCACACAGGTATTGTACGTAACTATACAAACTTTGGTGTATTCGTAGAGATGGAAGAAGGTATAGACGGTTTAGTTTATATTTCTGATTTATCTTGGACTAAGAAAATTAAGCATCCATCAGATTTCGTATCTGTAGGAGACAAATTAGAAGTTCAAGTATTAGAATTAGACGTAGAAAACAGAAAATTAAACTTAGGTCATAAGCAAACACAAGACAATCCTTGGGATGGTCATGAAGCTACTTATGCTTTAGATTCTACACACTCAGGAACAATTAAAGACAAGAATGATAAAGGCGCAACTGTAACATTTGCAGATGGTGTAGAAGCATTCGTTCCTGGACGTTTATTAGAAAAAGAAGACGGAAGTAAATTAGGAAAAGGAGATTCTGCAGATTTCAAAATTATTGAATTCAGTAAAGAATACCGTAGAATAGTTGCTTCTCATACAGCTTTATTTAGAGAAGAAGAAAAGAGAAATATCAAAGCTGCTGCTAAAAAAGCTGCAGACGTTGAGAAAACAACTCTTGGAGACATCGGTGGATTAGCTGAGTTAAAGAAGAAAATGGATTCTAAGAATTAATATTCTTACTACCATAAATTACAGAAAGCCGTTACGTAAGTAGCGGCTTTTTTATTGCTCAAAATTTAGAGGACAAGTTTTTTGGCGTTCCCTTTCAGGTCGCGCTTTCCGCACTCGCTTTTTGTTCATACTTCACAAAAGAGCTCAAACAAACGCTTCAATCGCTAACGCGGTCGTACTTGCCAGTTACTGGTTTTTAAATTAATAAAATTCTTTTCACTTTTTACTTTTCTCTTTTATCTAATTCGTATTTTTACACTCAAACAAATTGTAAAAGAACATTTAGAAATGACATTAATAAAATCTATATCAGGAATAAGAGGAACAATTGGAGGAAGCATTGGAGATAACTTAACACCAATTGATGCCGTAAAATTTGCTTCCGCTTACGGAACCTTTATCAAAAATAACAACCCTAAGAAAGATAAAATAAAAATTATTATTGGTAGAGATGCACGTATTTCTGGTAAAATGATAAGTTCTTTAGTAGCAAACACTTTGGTAGGTTTAGGAATTGATGTTGTAGATTTAGGTTTATCAACTACACCAACTGTAGAAGTTGCAGTTCCTTTAGAAAAAGCAGATGGAGGAATTATTTTAACAGCATCTCACAATCCAAAGCAATGGAATGCATTAAAACTGTTAAATGAAAAAGGAGAGTTTTTAAATGGAGAAGACGGAGCAAAGATTTTAGAAATTGCAGAAAGCGATAACTTAACGTTTGCAGAAGTAGATGATTTAGGAACGTATAAGAAGAATAAAAAGTACTTAAAAAAACACATAAAAGAAGTTTTAAAGTTAGATTTAGTTGACGTAAAAGCAATTAAAAAAGCAAACTTTAAAGTTGTAGTAGATGGTGTTAATTCTACAGGAGGAATCTTTATTCCAGCTTTATTAAAAAAGTTAAATGTAGAATGTGTTGAATTGTATTGTGAGCCAAACGGAGAGTTTCCTCACAACCCAGAACCATTAAAAGAAAACTTAACAGACATTGCAGGATTGGTGGTTAAAGAAAAAGCCGATTTAGGAATTGTTGTAGATCCAGATGTAGATAGATTAGCGTTAATTTCAGAAGATGGTTCTATGTTCGGAGAAGAATATACATTAGTTGCTTGTGCAGATTACGTTTTAGGACGTTTAGGTGGCGGAAACACCGTTTCTAACCTATCATCTTCAAGAGCGCTAAGAGATGTTACAGAAAAGCACGGAGGAACTTATACAGCTTCAGCAGTTGGAGAAGTAAACGTGGTTATTAAAATGAAAGAAACCAATACTGTAATTGGAGGTGAAGGAAATGGAGGAATTATTTATCCAGCTTCACATTACGGAAGAGATTCTTTAGTTGGTGTTGCTTTATTTTTATCGCATTTAGCACATAAAAAAATGTCTTGTAAAGAATTGAGAGATTCATATCCAAGTTACTTTATGAGTAAAAATAAGATTCAATTAACACCACAAATAAATGTTGATGAAATCTTAGAAAAAATGGCTTCAACCTATAAAAATGAAGATGTAAATACTATTGACGGTGTAAAAATTGATTTTGCAGATGAATGGATTCATTTAAGAAAATCGAATACAGAGCCAATTATTAGAATTTATACAGAAGCTAAAAGTCAGCAAAAAGCAGATGATTTAGCAGTTCGTTTTATCAAAGAAATAGAAGAAATTATTAAGTAAAAAGTACCTTTTAGTAAAGTATTATAATTCGTTGTGTGTTATGAGTAATTTAGAACAGTATTTTCAGCAATTTAGAAAGCATATTATTGGTAAAGACCAAACATTTGTGTCTCCTTATGGTGAGCAAAAAATTATATATTGTGATTGGACTGCAAGCGGAAGATTGTATAGACCAATAGAAGAGAAGTTAATAAATGATTTAGGTCCTTTTGTTGCAAATACACACACGGAAACTTCTACAACAGGAGCAGCAATGACTTTGGCATATCATGAAGCTAGAAATATTATAAAGCGTCATGTAAATGCTTCTAAAAATGATGTTCTTATTACAGAAGGAAGTGGAATGACAGGTGTTGTCAATAAGTTTCAACGAATTTTAGGATTAAAGGTTAACGAAAACTTAAAAGAAAACACGATTGTTCCTGAAGAAAAAAAACCAATAGTATTTGTAAGTCATATGGAGCATCACTCTAATCAAACTTCTTGGTTAGAAACTATTGCAGAGGTTGTAGTTGTTCCATGTAATAAAGCCGGTTTGGTTTGTTTACAGATGTTTGAAGAAACTATAATTAAATATAAAGATAGACCTATAAAAATTGCTTCAATAAGTGGAGGTTCTAATGTAACAGGAATTAAAACTGAACATCATAAAGTTGCAGCGTTAATTCATAAATATGGTGGATTGTGTTTTGTAGATTTTGCTTGTTCTGCACCATACATCGATATAGATATGCATCCAGAAAACGAAGATGAATATTTAGATGCAATTCTATTTTCTCCCCATAAATTTTTAGGAGGTCCAGGAAGTTCGGGTGTTTTAATTTTTAATAAGAAATTATATAAAAATATGGTTCCTGATAATCCAGGAGGCGGAACAGTAAGTTACACAAATCCTTGGGGACAACATGATTATTTTGATGATGTAGAAACTCGTGAAGATGGTGGAACACCAGCTTTTTTACAAACTATAAAAATTGCGTTAAGTATTCAGTTAAAAGATAAAATGGGAACTGAAAATATTAAGAAACGTGAAGACGAGATTAATGAAAAAATGTTCGCTGTTTTAGAAAATTTAGATGGTGTACATATTTTAGCACCAAATAATAAAGAAAGACTAAGTATTTTTTCTTTCTATTTTGAAAAATATCATTTCAACTTAGTTGTTAAGTTATTAAATGATAGATTTGGTATACAAACTCGTGGAGGTTGTTCTTGTGCAGGAACTTATGGGCACTTTTTATTGAATGTAAACCAAGAAACTTCAAACAGAATAAAGGGAGAAATTTTAGAAGGTTGTAATACTGAAAAACCAGGTTGGGTTCGTTTATCAATTCATCCAACAATAACAAGTGAAGAGCTAGATTTTATTAGCGAGTCTTTAAAATTACTGAATAAAAATATAGAAAACTGGTCTAAAGAGTATAAATACGACATGCAAAAGAACGATTATGTTCATGTTTCTGCAGAGCCAATAGAAAAGAAATTAGTAGAAAACTGGTTTTCTATTTAGTTTTCTTCTTCAGTTTTAACCAATCATCATATTTGCCTTTATGTTTGAATCTCTTATGAGACCAAAGATAAAACTCAGGTTGCTTTGCAATATGAGCTTCTGTTATTTTAAGGTATTTTTCAGTTAAATCATAATTTTCAAAATCGTTAGGAGATGTTGTTATTAATTGTAAATCAGAAGTGTAATATCCTCTTTTAATTTTAGTTGTATTAATATTTACAACAGCAAGATTAAACTTTTTAGCAATAGTTTCTGCTCCAGTATGTACAGGAACAAAATTATTTAAAAAGGTAGCCCAATGTCTTGTTTTAATTGGCATTGGAGATTGGTCGCTAAGCAGCATGTATAAACTTTGTTGTTTTGTTTTAAAACGTTCCTGTAATTGGTTGTTAAATAATCCTGTTGGACAACCGTTATATCCAAACCTAATTCTAGAATTATAAATTACTTTCTCAAAATATTTATTTTGAATTTTTGTGTAAGCGCCTAAACAACTTATATCAACAAATAAAGGCAATCCAAAAGCCCATTCCCAATTTGCTTGGTGAGAACCAACTAAAGCTATGTTTTTTCCTTCTTTGGTAAGTTTATCAATAATTTCAGTATTGGTATATTGGTATCTTTTTTTTATTTCTTTTTCCGAAATTGAAAATGATTTTATGCTTTCAAATATTAAATCTGTAAAATGTTGAAAGAATTTTTTAGAAATACTTTTAATTTCTTTTTCAGTTTTATCAGGAAAAGCAGCTTTTAAGTTACTAGTAACTACCTTTTTTCTATAACCGATTAAATAGTATAAAATAAAGAACGATACATCTGATTTTAGATACAAAATTGACATTGGTAATCTTGAGGTAATCCATATAATAGGATATACAATTGCGAAAATTAAAAATTTCATAGAGTTGTTTGCTTAGTACAAATATCTAACATTTCTATAAATTAACATATTCTAATACAAATTAATAATTTTGCGTAAATTTACCCGAATTTTTAACGAATGAATCAAGTAGTTTTATTAATAATTATAGCAACAATTTTAGTTTCTTTAAAAGGATTTAAGGATTTTTCTTTTTTTGATACTTATAAATTTCAAGTAGGTAAAATACTTGGAGGTGAAAAATTAAGAATGTTAACTTCTGGTTTTTTACATGCAGATTGGCTGCATTTAGGTTTTAATATGTATGCCTTGTATTTGTTTGGAGGTATTGTTGTAAATAATTTAGGGAATACTAGCTTTTTAATTATTTATTTTGGCAGTTTACTTATAGCAAGTATGTATTCTTTACATTATCACAAAAAAGAACCTTATTATAGTGCAATTGGTGCATCAGGAGCAGTTTCTGGAATTGTGTATTCTGCAATTATGCTGTATCCAGATATGGAACTAATTATGTTTCCTTTGCCAATTCCAATTCCAGGATATATTTTTGGAGTAGGATATTTATTATATTCAATCTACGGAATGAAAAAACAGTTAGGTAATATTGGTCATTCAGCGCACTTAGGAGGAGCAATGGGAGGTTTTATTCTAACAATTGTATTATTTCCTCAAATAGTTTCAATAAACAAAACAATGATACTTTTATTAGCAGTTCCAATTATTGGCTTATTGCTTTTTGGTAGTAAATTAAAAAAATAGATAAAGAAAAAAGATGAACAAAACTCAAAACACTTCCTTAATATCAAAGATTATTTTACTACTTTATTTAGTTGTAGGATTGTCTCCAAAAGTTGTAGAAATTGAATACGAAGGTTTTCAATGGTTATACTTTTCTGTATTAAATATTATTTCATTAGGCTTTATTTATTCTCAAAAAGATATTTTAAAGCCATTTAATATTGGTAAAAGTACCAAACAGTTCTTTTTAATATTCTTTTTATTTTTTATTGCTTCACTTGTATCAATTTTTCAAGCTACAATTGTTAGTGAAAGTTTGGTTCATATATCAAGATTAATAAATGTTATTGTAGCAACCTTTGTAGTTTTTACATTAGTTAAAAGTAATCCAAAAGATTTTTTTGGATTTGTGAGTAAAGTATGTGTGGTATTATTAGCATACAACTCATTTGTGACTTTGGAATATTTTATAGGTAATTACAGAAAACCAAGAACTCAAGAGCTATATAAAAATTTTTTACATTACTATGGGAATATTAATATTTTTACTGCGAGTTTAGTAGTTAAATTGCCTTTTGCATTATATTTATTTTTAAATTGTAAAAATAAAATTTGGAAATACTTTAGTTTACTAATAGCTTTTACTACCCTTTTATCTTTATATTTTTCTGGATCAAGAACAGCTATATTATCAATTGTAGTGATATTTATTATAACTGTTGGAACACGTTTATTTTTATTAAAGAATAAGAGTAAGAAAGAAAATATTGTCAATTTAACGTGTTTAATATTGCTGCCAATTTTTTCAATGTTGTTAATGTTGAATGTTAATAGAATTGATAAAAGCAAAATGAATTCTTTAAAGTCTTCATTTGGTTTTGTTTCCAATGATTATAAAAAGAAAGAAAGATTTATCGCTAAATTTCCAAAAGTGGATAGTGTTTCTGTTAACATCAAGAAAGAAAAAGAAAGTTTTGCTACTGCATTATTAAAAGCATCAGGAAGATCTAATATTTGGAATTCAGCAGCTGAAATTTTTAAAGAAAATCCTTTGTTAGGCATAGGTTATGGAAACTTTAAAATATATCCTCATAAAGATTATTTTGTAAGGAAAACAAGTTCTAAAGGAAAGTTTTCGAAGCCAATTAGAGTTCATAACGATTACTTTGAGAAATTTGTTGAAACAGGAATTATAGGAGGTTTACTTTATATGTTGGTGTTTTTATTTATAATAAGGTTAGGTTTTATTCAATTTAAAAAAGAGAATAAAGAAGTTGTATTGTTTTTATTGCTTTCTGGCTTAGCTTATTCAATAGATGCGTTTTTTAACTTTCCTTTAGAAAGGGTTCCTGTTCAATTGTTTTTTGTACTTGTTGCTGGTTTTATTCTAGCTTTAAATCATTCAGCTAAAGAAGAGGACGAAGAATCTAAAATAGTAAGTTTTCTTTTTATTCCAGTTATTTTATTATCAATAATATCGGTATTTTCTAATTATTTGGTTTTTAAAGCTTACAGTATAAATACCGCTATTAAAAACGAAAAAGTTTTAAAAAAACGTGGAGATTATAGTTTTACTTATTCAGAAATGAATAGTTTGATAAAAGATTATCCAGTTTTAGATCAAGATGGGATAAAAATGAAATATTATTTAGCAACATACGCTGCTAAAGATAAGAAATATGATACTGCTTTAGATATATTAACTAAGGCAACAAATCCTAAAAGCCATAATTTTTTAATTAAGAAACAAAAGGCTGAAATCTATATAAAAGGGCTTAAACAGCTAGATAGTGCAGAATATTATTTTAAAGAAGTATTTAAAGTTTACCCATCTTATAAGTTTAATTATACCATGCTTAAGAACATATATAAAGCAACAAAGGATAGTTCAAAGCTAGAGAATTTAATGAATAGATATACATCTTTTAATTATAAGGATGGTCAAGAATGGATAAATAAAACAGATTATTTTTATAAGAAGAATAGAGATATTAATGCTGCAATTAAAACTTTAGATACAGGGATTTTCTATATGAAAACACTAAATCTATTAGAGGCTAAACAAAAATTTCAAAAGCATAAAAACGTAAATAGTTATATTAATAAAGAGGCCACAAAAAAACTATATGATGAAGTAATTACTTATTACAATAAAGGTAACTTTAATGAGGCTAAAGCTCTACTTTTAAAATTACTTAAAAATAACTCTAATGATCATTTTGCAGTATTTTATTTAGGTGTTATGGAGTTAAGTTTAAAAAATTATGAGTCATCAATAAAGTACCTAACAGAGTCAATAGATAAAAATATATTTAAAGACGGTAAGGCTGAGTATTGTAGGGCTTTAAGTTATGAGAAATTAGGTCAAAAAGAAAAAGCAAAAGCAGATTATAGAGCTTCAAGAGCAAAGGAGTTTCCACAAGCAATGAGTTTGCCCGAATCAAAATATAAATAAAAACAAAAAATCCAAAACTATTTAGTTTCGGATTTTTTTTGAGCGAAAGACCAGGTTCGAACTGGCGACATTCAGCTTGGAAGGCTGACGCTCTACCAACTGAGCTACTTTCGCGGGTAAAGAGCTGCAAATATAAGACCTATTTTTAGTTATGCAACCTTTTTTTAGAAAAAAATTAATAAAATTTATTGTCTTCCCTCAATACTTTTAAAAAATGAAACCCATATATATTATAACCTTCATTATAATAAAACTTATGAGATTGATTATTACCTACATACGTGTTTAATTCAATTGCTTCACAACCTTTGGATTTAACATAATTATTTATCCAACTAAAAAACTGCTTACCTAATTTTTTACCTCTATGCACTTCATCAATAATAACATGGTCTGGTTCTGCGCTTTTCCCTATGTAGTGTCTTGTTGAGTACCATAGCCCTGAAATACCAACTAATTGATTGTTTAGAAATAATCCAATGCATTCATAATTAGCAAGTGATGCCATTTCTTTAACACGTTTTTCTAAAATATCTTTAGGAGTTTTAATGTTCAGTTTTTGTAAAAGAGGCATTATTTGTAATATATCTTTTGATGCTATTGGTTCAATTAGAATACTCATGTAAATATTTTTTGTAAATATATTATTTGTACATTTCCTTTCCAATAGAAAAAAATAAAATGATAAAAACTATTTCTGCGGAAGAAACATACATTATTAGACAATTCGTTTTAAGAGAAGGTGTCGATTTACCTTTTAAGTTTGATGGTGATTTTAATGAAGAAACTATTCATTTAGGAGCTTTTAAAAATGAGAAGTTAGTAGGAATTGCTTCGTTGATGAAAACTGAAAGTAACTTGTTGTCATTTAAGAATCAATATCAGTTAAGAGGCATGGCAACAATAAATGAAGTAAGAGGTTTGGGGTTTGGTTCAAAAATTATTGATGAAGTAATTTTACAATTAAAAACTATGAATATTGAGTGTGTTTGGTGTAATGCTAGAGAAATTGCACTCGATTTTTATATAAAAAAAGGATTTGAAATTATTGGCAATCCTTTTACAGTTAATCAGATAGGAAAGCATTTTGTTATGTATAAAAAAATCCCGAATTAAAATTCGGGATTTTGTAGCGAAGACGGGATTTGAACCCGTGACCTCAGGGTTATGAATCCTGCGCTCTAACCAACTGAGCTACCTCGCCTGATTGCGGGTGCAAATATAATTTAATTTTACTCTTTAACAAGAGTATGTGCTTAATTTTTTTTAAAAAGAATTAATACTTATCTTGACGGCCAAACAAACAGCTAATATGAGTAAAATTAAGTACGATTTAGAAATTCCTATACATGCTTCTCCTAGTATGTTGTATCAATACATTTCTTCACCATCAAATTTAGAGGAATGGTTTGCAGATAAAGTAAACGCGAGAGGTAAGGTAGTTACTTTTGAATGGGATGGAACAGAGGAACAGGCAGAGATTGTTACAAAAAAATCTGGAGAGAGAATTAGATTTAAATGGCTAGAAAGTGAAGATGATGAAAGCTATTTTGAAATTAAAATTCAGGTAGATGCTCTTACTAAAGACGTGTCGTTAATAGTTACAGATTTTGCTGATGAAGATGAAGTAGAAGAGTCTAAACAACTATGGGAAAACCAAATTGAAGAATTAAGACATACAATTGGCGCTTAAAAGCCCTCAAAATAAAAAGTTAAACTCGGCAATTTGTCGAGTTTTTTTGTATCTATTTCTAATTGAAATATACTAACTTCGCGCTGTAAAATTTTATTGAATGATTAATTATAACGGAGATTTATCTCAAACTGAAAATGTAAATATTTCTATAGAAAATAGAGGGTTTAAGTATGGAGATGCTATTTTTGAAACCATTAAAATAAGTAACGGAAAAGTAGTTTTTTTTGAAGATCATTATTTTCGTTTAATGGCTTCAATGAGAATGTTACGAATGAAAATACCAATGCATTTTACATTAGAATTTCTTGAGCAAGAAATTTTAAAAACTATTGCTGCACAAGAGAAATCTAGCTCTTTTAGAGCGCGTTTAACTGTTTATAGAAAAGACGGAGGTTTATACACGCCAAAAACAAATAAAGTCGATTTTTTAATTGAGGTTTCAACTAATACTTTTCAGACTAAAGAATCTTATTCAATTGATTTATATAAAGATTTTTATAATTTTTCTGGACTTTTATCAACCATAAAAACAAATAATAGAATGGTAAATACACTTGCAAGTATTTATGCTTCTGAAAATGATTTTGATAATTGTGTTTTATTAAATGAACGCAAAGGTGTGGTAGAAGTTACAAACGGAAATATTTTTATAATTAAAGGAAAAACAATTAAAACACCAGCAATAACTGAAGGTTGTATTAAAGGAATTGTTAGAAAAAAGGTGATTGATATTATTGAAAAACATCCTGATTTTAATATTGAAGAAACTGTTATTTCTCCTTTCGAAATTCAAAAAGCAGATGAGGTTTTTATAACCAATGCAATTATTGGAATTCAACCTATAACTAGATATAGAAAGAAAGAATTTTCTAAAGAAGTTAGTTCTAAGCTTCAAGGTAGCTTAAAATTACTTGAAATTACCGGGAAGTAATTGCTTAATTTAGGTTAATATCACTCGGTGCATTTGCCCAAAGTTTGTATTTACCACCTTTTTGAAGTAATTTATTTTTCCAAATGGTCTCATTGTCTGTAGCAAAAATATTAGGAAAATCATTTTCAGAAATAAACCAAGAATTGGTTGTTAATTCACTATTTAATTGATTTGATCCCCATCCAGAATAGCCTAAGAAAAAACGAATCTCATTACTTTTTATTAATTTATTAATTAATAAAGCTTTTAAAGACTCAAAATTGCCACCCCAATAAATGCCATTAGCAACTTCTATACTATTGGGAATTAAATCTGGAACATTATGTACAAAATATAAATTATCCTGCTCTACAGGACCTCCTTGAAACACTGTAAAATTACAATCTATTTCAGGTATTAAATCGTTAACAGTATAAGGTAAAGGTCTGTTTAAAATAAAACCAACAGTATTTTTATCTGTATGTTCAGTAAGAAGCACAATAGATCTTTTAAACGAATTATCGTTTAAAATAGAAGGTTCAGCAATTAATAATCTTCCTTTTGTTGGTTTTAGGGTAGTCATTCACTTTTAGGTTATGATATATTAAAAGTAGTGATTTTTAGCAAATAAAAAAACTCTCTTAAAAATAAGAGAGCTTTTTATATAAAAAAACTTTAGTTTTTTTTAGTTTACAGCTTTAGATAAACCTGCTCCAGCTTTAAATTTAGCTACATTTTTAGCAGCGATTTCAATAGCTTTTCCAGTTTGTGGATTTCTACCAGTTCTTGCAGCTCTTTTAGATACTGACCAAGTTCCCCATCCAACTAAAGATACTTTTCCTCCTTTTTTTAAAGTAGAAGTTACGTTATCTGTTAAAGAGTCTAAAGCAGCTTTTGCTGAAGCTTTTGAAATTCCTGCATCAGCAGCCATTGCGTCGATTAAATCTGATTTGTTCATAATCTGAGTGATTTTTTTAAATTAATATTATTTTTCGCTTTGTATAGCTCAACAAATATAGACGGAATAAGGGTTTGCGCAAGTTTTAGCTCAAAAAAAAGGGTGTTTTGTTAATAAATGACACTAAATTGTTAATAACGGACGCTAAAAAAGACAAAATACGTCAATACCTTGCTGTTGTTGGGCTTAAAGCATTTTTGAGTTTTCTGAAAATTGAAAGCCATTTAAAAGACTTCTAGAGTCCATTTTTTTCTTCCCAGAAAGTTTAATCTCATCTATAATAAGGTAGCCATTACTAACTGCAACTTTTAGTTCTTTTTTTGTTGTAATTAAAGTTCCAACTTCTAAAGAATGATTTTCCTCTTCTTTACTAACAGCGTAAATTTTAGCGCTTATTTCTTCATTATTAGTATGTATTAATGTCCAAGCTGCCGGAAAAGGATTTAAGCCTCGTATCTTGTTATAAATTACGTTTAAAGGTAAAGACCAATCTATTCTACAATTATGTGGATACAATTTTGGGGCAGATTTTTCTTCTAATTCGGGTTGTTTGGTTGTTTTTACTTCTTCTTTTGCAATTAAATCTACAGTTTCTGAAACCAAATGAGCACCAAGATGCATTAATTTGTCGTGTAGCTCTCCAACCGTTTCATTGTTTTTAATATCAATTTCTGATTGTAATATAATTTCTCCTGTATCAATTTTATCATCAATAAAGAAAGTAGTAACGCCAGTTTTTGTTTCTCCGTTTATAATTGCCCAATGTATTGGTGCAGCACCTCGGTAATCTGGCAATAAAGAGGCGTGTAAATTAAAGGTGCCGTATTTTGGCATGTTCCAAACTGTTTTTGGTAACATTCTAAAAGCAACTACAATTTGTAAATTAGCATTTAAAGCCTTTAATTCCTCTTGAAATGCTGTGTTTTTTAAATTTTTAGGTTGAAGAATTGGTAGGTTTTGAGAGCGTGCATATTTTTTTACTGCAGATTCATTTAATTTTCTTCCACGTCCTGCAGGTTTATCAACCGCGGTTATAACACCAACAACGTTGTATTTGTTTTCAACCAAATGTTGTAAAATAGTTACAGCAAAATCGGGTGTTCCCATAAATACGATGCGTAAATCTCTCATTTTTTGTAGAATTTATTCTGATTATTTAACCCAAGTTTTTCTTCGGATAAAAGTTGTCGCAAATGTACCAAAATGTCTTGTTCATCTGCGTCTAAAAATGTACATATTTCCTTAGAAGAAAGAAGTTCTTTTTCAGTAATTAAAGTTAAAATTTCTTTTTCTGAAATAGTTGATTTTGTTTTTTGTTCTGCTAAACAAACATCACACATTTTACATTTAGCAGCTTTTTTTTCGCCAAAATAGGAGAGTAGTTGAATATTTCTGCAGATTGAGTCGTTTTCAATAAATGCTACAATATTTGCTGCTTTTTGCTTTTTCTGACTTAGAAATTGTGTTATTTCTCTTGAATTTCTATTTATTGTTCTGTCATCTTCTCTTGCTTGTAAGAATTTAACTTCAGAATTGTTTGTTGCTTGTTTGTAAGTAAGTAAACCTTCAGTATCCAGGCGCTCTAAATTAGTAATTACTTGATTGGAAGTTATACCTGCTTTTTTTGCTAATATAAATTCGTTAATTTTAGTTTCTTGCTCAAACAAGCCACCATAGCTTCTTAATAAGGTCTTAATAAAATGCTTGTCGGATTTATGATTTAATATTTTAGAGCTATTTGCATTAAACAGCAAAGAAGATTTTTTTGCAAAGTTATTTGTAACTTCAATAATACCATTGTTAACTAAAAGAGTAAGTACTGTTGCTGCTTTTGAGGGCGTAAAGTTATATTTTTTGCAGAATTCTAAAAAATTGAAATCGTAAATTGTTTCTAATAATTCTCCTTTTGCAATTTGAAAATTTTGGTATAATTTTTTGTGAATTTCTTTAACCTCGCTAAGAGATGGAAGCGACATTTCAGTTTGTTCCTTAAAAGATCTAATATCATTTGCGTTTTTTAGTAATACTGCAAAAGATTTTTTTCCATTTCTACCGGCTCTTCCTGCTTCTTGGAGGTAGTTTTCTATACTATTCGGAAAATCGTAATGCACAACAACTTTAACATTAGCTTTGTCAATTCCCATTCCAAAAGCATTTGTTGCCACCATAATTGGTGTTTTTTCAGTCATCCAATTTTCAAAAGCAACTTGTTTTTCTATGTTAGATAAACCTCCGTTGTAAAAACTACTTTTAAATCCGTTAGCATTTAAAAAATTAGAAATTTGTGCTGTCTTTTTTCTTGAATTAACATAAACAATCGCTGGAGATGTTGTCTTGGTGAAAATTTGTTTTAATCGATACAGTTTATCTTCAATTGTATAAATTTGATATGCTAAATTGTCTCTAAAAAACGATTTTTTAAAGATTTTTGGCTTTTCTAAAGCCAAACTTTTAGAAATATCTTCTAAAACCTTTTTGGTTGCAGAAGCTGTTAAGGCAATAGTTGTAGCTTCTGGTTTTAATTCTCTTAGTTTACTAATGTTTCTGTAGGAAGGTCTAAAATCGTGACCCCATTCAGAAATACAATGCGCTTCATCAATTGCAATTATAGAAACGTTTAATTCTTTTATTTTTTGTTGAATTAAACGAGACTGTAGGCGTTCAGGAGAAATGTATAAGAATTTATAACTACCAAATTTTAAGTTATCAAAAATGGTAACAATTTCGTCGGGTGTACTTTTTGAAGGAATAGTAGTTGCTTTAATTCCGCGTTTTTGTAAACCTTCAACTTGATCTTGCATTAGTGCAATAAGTGGAGAAATAACAATGCAAATTCCATCTAAAATAACTCCAGGAACCTGAAAACAAACAGATTTCCCGCCACCAGTTGGCAATAAAGCAATGGTGTTTTGTTTTGCTAATACAGCGTTTATTATTTCCGCTTGCGGTTCTCTAAAACTAGTGTGCTTCCAATATTGTTGTAGTATTTCTAAAGGAGAAATCATACTTTTAAATCCAAATGATTTAAAATAAAGTTTGTTCTATCTTTAATACTTCCAAAAGGAACTTCAATTAAAGAATAACCAATTTCTTCGTATGCATTTCTTAGAAAAGTGTCAATTTCTTGAGACTGTTCAAAAGTTTCATATCGCTCATTATCAGAAATGTATATGTTTTTCCAAGGAGGAAAAATAAAAAGCTTGGTGTAATTATATTTTTTACCTTTTTCTTTGAAGTTTTCTGGATAATCCGTTTTAAAGAAATCCATATAAGCATAAACGTCAGGTATTCCTCTATCAAAAAATACGTGTTTCTGCTCACTTTTATGAGCGTCTACAAATTGTTGAATTCTTCCTTCTAACAATTTTTCGCTAAATAATAATGGCTGTGTTAAGAATAGTTGATCTATACCTTCTTTTTGAGCTTTTAAGGTTACTTCTCTAGAAACTTCTTCCATACAAGAAAAGCCTAAACTTTTCAATTCGTTTAACACTGTTGTTTTTCCAGTTCCTGGACCTCCAATAAGAACAATTTTTTGTTGCATGTAGCAAATGTAAAATTTAAATGGTTAAAAATAATAAATAGTGTAATTTTGTGGCTTATTATTTGCAAACAATTTCAGAAAAGATTTATGGAAGACAAAAAAGCATTTTATATAAAGCTAAAAGCCCAGTTAGATGATACCACAGAATTTCCTGCGGATTACATGTACAAATTTATTGTACCAACAGATGGAGACCAAGTAAAAGAAGTCGAAGATTTATTTGATGACGCAGGAGCAGTTATAAAAACAAAAAAATCTAAAACAGGAAAATATTGTAGTGTTTCTATAGTTTTAAAGGTAGTAAGTTCGGATAAAGTTATATCTTATTATAAAAAGGCCGAAAGCATTAAAGGAATTATCTCATTATAGTAAATTAAAAAAAATGAAAAAAATATTATTTTTTATTTGTGTATGTGTAAGTTTTTCTATGTTCTCTCAAAAAGGAGAAGTACTTTTTAGTATTGATAATGAAAAGGTAACGGTTGAAGAATTTAAAGATGTATACGAGAGAAATTTAGATTTAGTTGTAGATGAAGATTCTAAAAATATTGATAAATATTTAGATTTATATATAAACTATAAATTAAAAGTTAGAGAAGCCTATTCGTTAAAATTAGATACTTCAAGAAGTTATAAAAGAGAATTAGCGACCCATAAAAACCAATTAGCAGCTCCTTACTTACAAGACAATGCAATGTTAGAAAAGTTAGTTGAAGAAGCTTATTTTAGAACTAAAAACGAAATTAAAGCTAAACATATTTTAGTTCGTTTTCCTAAAGGCACAAAACCAAACGATACTTTAAGTTACTTTAATAAAATAACTGTCTATAGAAATAGAATTATAGCTGGAGAAAGTTTTGAGAAAGTAGCCGCTGAAGTATCAGAAGATCCATCAGCAAAAAGAAATAATGGCAATTTGGGTTATTTTTCTGCTTTTAAAATGGTGTATCCGTTTGAAGATGCTGCATATAAAACTAAAATAGGAGAAGTTTCTAAACCATTTAAAACACGTTTTGGATATCATATTGTAAAAGTTGATGGCCTAAGATCTTCTAAAGGAGAGTTTGAAGTTGCTCATATTTTAATAGACGAAAGATCAATTATAGGTAAAGCACAAATTGATAGTGCTTACGCAAAGTTAAATAAAGGAGAAAGTTTTGAAAAGCTAGCTAAGCAATATTCTACAGACAAAGGTTCTGCTAGAAACGGTGGTAAATTACCAAGATTTGGAGCGGGGAAAATGGTTGAGGAGTTTGAAAATGTAGTGTTTAATCTTGTTGAAATTAATTCTTATAGCAAGCCATTTAAAACTAAATACGGTTGGCATATTGTTAAGTTGTTAAAAAAACACCCAGTTCAATCTTTTGAAAATGCTAAAAAAAGTTTAACAAAAAAAATTAAGAGTAGTGGAAGAGCACGTTCAGACAACAATGCTATTGCTGCTAAAATAGCTAAAGATTATAACATAAAAATTTACGATAATGCTTTAGATATATTTAAAAAATCTGACAGAAGAAATTTTCCAACAGAAGAATTACAAAGTGTTTTATTAACTATTAATGATAAAGAAATAACACAAGAAACGTTTGCTTCTTATATAAAGCATCGTCGACATTTAACTATTGATACATTGTTAAAGAGCTTTAAAGATTCAGAAGTAATTAAATATTATAAAGACCATTTAATTGATACAGAACCTGCTTATAAAAAAACGTTAAAAGGGTACAAAGATGATTTGTTACTGTTTGATTTAATGAAGCAGAAAATTTGGGATAAAGCAGCTAAAGATACCCTTGGTTTAAAAGAATTTTTTAATACTTCTACTAAGTTTAAAGGACAGGATTTTTCTAAGAATAAAGGAAAGGCAATGAGTGCTTATCAAGATTTTTTAAAAGATAATTGGATTGAAGAACTGCATAAAAACTCAAAAGTTAAAATTAATAAAAAAGCCCTTCGTAGGTTTAAAAAACAATACAATCAATAATGAAAAAAATAGTTTGCATAGTAGTTTGTTTTGTGTTTTTGTCTTGTGATTATTTAGGAATTCAATCTAAAAAAGCAGAGGAAATAGAAACGCCAATTGCAACTGTATATAATGCAAGCTTGTATAAAAAAGATATTGAAAATTTTTTACCTAAAAACATTACAAAAGAAGATAGTGTAGTTTTGGTAAAAAGCTTCATAAATTCTTGGGCAAAACAACAATTATTTCTGAAAAAAGCAGAATTAAACGCAACCGAAGCTAATAATGAAAACATAAATTCTTTAGTAAGTAATTATAGAGAAAGTCTTTTTATAAATGAGTACAAAGAACGTTTGATAAAACAAGAGTTAGATACTTTGGTTTTAGAAGATGAAATTGAAGAATTTTATAAAGAGAATAAAGAAAATTTCAAGTTAAATGAAGAACTTATTCAGCTTAAATACCTTCATTTTGGCAGCGAGTTGTTAGATAAAAAAGGCATAGTAAAAAAGTTTAAATCTAGTAAAGAAGAAGATTTGGAAAGTTTAGAAAGTCAACGAATTAACTTTAAATCATCTAGATTAAGAGATAGTACTTGGTTGTCTTTAGATAATGTTTTGTTAAAAATACCTCCATTTGCAAAAGAACCTAAAGAAAAACTGTTAAAAATATCCAAATTCATCCAAAAAGAAGACAGTTTAGATGTATATTTGGTCGCTGTAAAAAACGTTTTAAAAAGAAATGATTTAGCACCTTTAAGCTACATTACTCCACAGATAAAACAATTAATTTTACACAAACGTAAATTAGAATTAATTAGAGAGATTGAAAAAACGCTGATAAATGATGCAATTCAAAACGAAAACTTTAAAGAATATTAAATTATTAACCTTATTATTTTTCTTCGGAATTATAGCTGCAAACGCTCAAAAAGTGAAAATTGACGGTGTTGCTGTAGTTGTTGGGAAAAATATTGTTTTAGATTCTGATATAGATAAATTTAAAGAAGAAGTTAAATTAAGAAGTGAAGGTAAAATTGAGATTTCTGACTGTGAAATGTTAGAGGAATTAATGCAACAAAAATTATTAGCTCACCATGCAGTAATTGATAGTGTTATGGTAACAAAATCTCAAATTGACGACCGTGTTAATAGAAGTATTGGCTACTTTACACAAGAATATGGTAGTGAAGAAAAGATGATTAAAGCTTACGGCTTTAATAGTCTAACAGATATGAAAGAGGAATTAGGTCGTGTTCAAAAAGAAAACTTATTAATTCAAGGAGAGCAAGATAAACTAACAGAAAGTATAGATATTACACCAGAAGAAGTACGTGTATATTTTAACGGTTTAAAAGAAAAGAACGAACTTCCAGAGTTTCCTGCAGAAATAGAATTAGCACAATTAGTATTAAGAGCAGAGCCAACAAAGGAAGAAACAGAAAGAGTAATAGCTAAGCTAAATCAAATTAAAAACCAAGTAGAAAAAGATGGAGCATCTTTTAGGTTAAAAGCCATTATAAACTCTACAGATCCATCTGTAGCTAAAAATGGTGGTAATTTAGGTGTTATTACCAAAGAAACTCAATTTATAAAAGAGTTTAAAGAAGTTGCTTTTTCTTTAGATGAAGGGCAAATTTCTGAACCATTTAAGTCAATTTTTGGTTATCATATAATCTTATTACATAAAATTAAAGGTCAAGGTAGAGAGGTTTCTCATATTTTAATGCAACCAGAAATTTCTGATGATAAGCTTTCAGAAACTAAGGCAGAAGTAGAGAAATTAAGAAAAGAAATTTTAGAAAATAAAATTACCTTTGAAGAGGCAGTTAAAAAATACTCTGAAGATGATGAGACTAAGAATAATGGAGGTATTTTAATGAATCCTTATTCAGGAGAAACTACTTGGGAATTAACTCGTATGGATCCAGAATTGTATGGTAGAGTTAATGATCTTAAAAAAGGAGAAATTACAGAACCTTTTTATGATGAAACTCGTGGAGGAGAAAAAATGTACAAAGTAATTTTAATGAGAGATAGAACCGATACGCATACAGCAGAATTGGTAAATGATTATGTTAAAGTACAGCAATTAGCTTTGGCTAAAAAGAAAGAAGAAACCATTGATAAGTGGTCTAAAGAAAAAATTAGTGATACGTATATTAAACTTAATTCCGACTTTAAAAAATGTACATTTAAAAAAGATTGGAAGAAAGAAAATAAGTAAAAATAAATAAATTTACTATATTGTCATTCCCGCTTTTAGTCTATCAAAAAAGATACACCAAGCGGGAATTTCAGTTAAAAAAAAGATTTCCTTGAGGCTTTGACTCAAGGTTTCTGTTAAAATTGTCTTTCCCGTGAAAACGGGAATCTAAATATCGAATTAGAAAATAAGATTTACCCATGTCAGATGTAACTGCTGTAAATAATTTAGTTGAAAAATACACACAACTAAAACAAGAAATTAGCAAAGTAATAATTGGTCAAGATGAAGCAGTAAGCTTTACGTTATTGTCAATTTTTTGTGGAGGACATTCCTTATTAATTGGAGTTCCTGGTTTAGCCAAAACCTTATTAGTAAATACAGTTTCTGATGCTTTAGGACTGGGTTTTAAGCGTATACAATTTACACCAGATTTAATGCCTTCAGATATTTTAGGAAGTGAAATTTTAGATGAAAACCGTCAGTTTAAATTTATAAAAGGGCCAATCTTCTCTAACATCATTTTAGCAGATGAAATCAATAGAACACCTCCAAAAACACAAGCAGCGCTTTTAGAAGCTATGCAAGAGCGTTCTGTAACCGTTACAGGACATCATTATAAGTTAGATTTACCATTCTTTGTATTGGCAACACAAAACCCAATTGAGCAAGAAGGAACGTATCCTTTACCAGAAGCACAATTAGACCGTTTTATGTTTTCTATTAATTTAGAATATCCAACGTTTGAAGAAGAAGTGCAGGTTGTAAAAAGCACAACATCTAATGCACAAGCAACGGTAAATTCTTTATTTTCTGCGGAAGAAATAGTGGCAATTCAAAAACTGATTAGAAAAGTTCCTGTAGCAGACAATGTGGTAGAATATGCGGTTAGATTAGTTGGTAAAACAAGACCAAAATCTGACCAAGCTCCGGAATTAATTCAAAAATATATTGATTGGGGAGCAGGACCAAGAGCTTCTCAGAACTTAATTTTAGCTGCAAAAGCACACGCTGTAATTAATAAAAAATATTCTCCAGATATTGAAGATGTGCAAGCGGTTGCTGTACCAATTTTATCGCACAGAATAGTAAAAAACTACAAAGCAGAAGCAGAGGGAATTACCGTAAAACAGATTATTGAAAGCTTGTTTTAACCTTCAAAAAAGCTAAACACATTACCGCCATAACGTTTCTCGTAACTGAATTTTGAGTGATCAGAAAGTTTGGTGTGTTTAGAGTGCTCTACAATTAACAAACCGTCTTCGTTTAAAATATTTCTTTCAAAAACGGTATCAACAATTTTTAAGAATTGTTCTGCTTCAAAATCGTACGGTGGATCAGCGAATATAATATCGGCTGTAAGCGGTGTTTTGTCTAAAAACTTATAGACATCGCTTTTGTGTGTGTTAATGTCTAAATCGAGCCCTTTTGAGGTTTCATTAATGTATTTAATACATGCAAAGTGTTTGTCAATGGCGTAAATTTCTTTTGCCCCACGAGAAGCAAATTCAAAACTAATGTTTCCGGTACCCGCAAATAAATCTATAATAGAAATAGCATCAAAATAATAGGTGTTGTTTATTATATTAAACAAACTTTCCTTTGCCATGTCTGTTGTTGGTCTTACAGGCAAGTTCTTTGGTGCGGTAAGTCTTCTGCCTTTATGTTTTCCTGATATTATTCTCATTAGTGTACTAAAATATAGTTTGAATGTGGCGAAAAATCGTCTTCAGCATTAAAAAAAGAATTTGTTGTTTTTATAAAATCAATGTTACGGATGTAGTTGTAGGTAATTTTATAAATTTCAGATGCTGCTTCAATATCACCTAAAAAAGTTAATTGAAAATCATCTGGATTTAAGCCTAATTGTTCTGCTGTAAACAAAATATAATAGATAAAATCTTCTTTTGTGTTAAAAGGAAAACTATTGTAAAAAAGCAGTTTGTTTTCTTGAACAACAATAATATCTAATTGATTTTTAGTTACATGAACAAAAAAGTGTTTTTCAACTGTATTCTTTGTATTTTCTAAAAGTTTATCAATTAATACTGTAGAATGATGTTTGTATTCAAACTCTCCAAAATTTTGAAACACATAATTATTAATGTTTACATAAGGTACGTAAACATTTTTAGCGTCTAATTCGGTTACTTCATCAAAAGTAATAAAATCGGTTGCCAATGTTTTTATATTGAAGTTTAAATAGGTAGCAAGTTCCTCTTCATTAAAGTATTTAGTAGGAACTAAAGTTGCTAAATTATTTTGATGAATTACTTCAATAGCCATAAAATCTTGCTGTAATTGTATGTCCGTAGAAAAAATAGATTCAATTTTTTCTAACAAAAGTTCAGGTGTGGCAAGTGTGTTTTTAAATACGTATTCAGAAAAATGAATAATTTCATTTGTTTCTAAATTAGTGATACAAAAAGAAAATCCATCCAAACTAAATTGGATGGATAGATTTCTTTTGTTAGTATTTATGCTTGTATGCTTACTTTTTTTCTGCACTTCCTTTATCATAAGAAGGAGGCCAGTTACCACCAGTTGTAACTTCTTCTAAAGAACCAACTGTTACAAACGCTCCTTTAATTTGATCTGTAGTATTAGCTTCTAATTCTTGTTTTACTAAAGAATTATCCATTCCTTTTAATATTGAAGCTTTGTCTATTTTAGCTAAAAATGCAGGTACTTCTAAACCAGCAATTTTTTCAACTTTACCAATTTCTAAAGAAAATTCTTTATCAGTTCCTGGTACTTTAAACATGTTTTTGTAATCTTTACCTTCAAAAGATTTTAATACAGGTTCAAAACCAATTGTATCTACAACTCTAAAAGATTTTTTTACAGAGATACCACTACCAACTCTAACATCTTTTTCAACGTTGTTAGTTTGTGTAATTGCTAATTTACCATTTTCGATAAAAGTAATTAATGCGTTTTTATCTTTAGTAAAAGTTCCGTAAACTTCGTTGTACTTAACTTCCGCATCACGAATCATCTTTAAGTTTGTAATTACTTTAGCGTAACGTACTTGTTTTTCTTGAGCAAATTTAATAGGTTTCATAATACCTTCATAAATTTTAAAACCTAAAAAGATTGTTACTGCTAGTAATAATAAAGATACTAACCATCTCATTTTAAGAGGTACAAATTTAACAATTACATATGCTAAAAGAAACGCAACTACAACGGCTGCCAAAATCATTAGAAATAATCCCATTTTATATTTTGTTTTTAATAGTGTTCTCGCAAATCTACAATTTTTTTTTTAGGATGAAAACTTTTATTTATAAATCAATATCTATATTTGAAGTATGATAAAATCATCTCTGGATTTATACCAAGAATTTCTTAAAAATTTCCCGCATTCGCCCACTATTAAACAGAATGACCTATTAAAGTTACTAGCTACTTTTACTTTTGAAAATAATAATAATGCGTTATTTTTATTAAAAGGATACGCCGGAACGGGAAAAACCACCACAATAAGTACTATTGTAAACAACTTATGGCGCGCAGAAAAGAAAGCTGTTTTGTTAGCGCCAACAGGTAGAGCTGCCAAAGTAATTTCTGTATATTCTAAAAAACAAGCCTTCACAATTCATAAGAAAATATACTTTCCTAAAAAACAAAGTAACGGTTCTGTAGCATTTACATTACAAACAAATAAGCATACAAATACCTTGTTTATTGTTGATGAAGCTTCAATGATTCCAGATAAATCTCAAAATGCAAATTTATTTGAAAACGACTCTTTATTGGCAGATTTAATTTCTTACGTGTACTCTGGAAAAAACTGTAAACTTGTTTTTATTGGAGATACTGCACAATTACCGCCAGTAAAGTTAGATGTTAGTCCGGCTTTAGAAGCGTCTAAATTAGAATATCAATACGATAAGGAGGTTACCGAGATTGAGTTAGACGAAGTAATGCGTCAACATGAAAACTCAGGAATATTAGCCAACGCAACAACAATTCGTTTTTTATTGCAGAACAATGCTACTCATTTTCAGTTCGATATTAATTTCCCGGATATAATTCGTTTAGAAGATGGTTACGATATTGAAGACGCAATTACATCTTGTTACGACGGCGTTATTGGAGTAGAAGACACCGCAATAATTGTAAGGTCTAACAAAAGAGCAAATCAGTACAACCAACAAATACGATTACAAATACGTGGTCAAGAAAATGAAATTTCTACAGGAGATTATGTAATGGTTGTTAAAAATAATTATTATTGGCTAAAAGATTCTTCTTCCGCAGGTTTTATTGCAAACGGAGATATTTGTGAGGTGATGCGTATCAATTCAATTAAAGAATTATACGGATTTAAATTTGCTGAAGTTGAAGTAAGAATGATTGATTATCCAGATATGAAACCGTTTGAAACCGTTTTATTATTAGATACCTTAACAAGTGAAAGTCCGTCTTTAACCTACGAGGAAGGTAATAAATTATACCAAGCTGTAAAGGAAGATTATGCGCATGAAAAATCGAAATACAAACAGTTTATGGCTATTAAAAAGAATAAATTTTTTAATGCGTTGCAAGTAAAATTCTCTTATGCAATGACTTGTCATAAATCTCAAGGAGGACAATGGAATACCATTTTTATTGAACAACCTTATTTGCCTGAAGGAATTAATACAGATTATTTGCGCTGGTTGTATACGGCAATTACCAGAGCGCAAGAAAAACTGTATTTAATAGGTTTTAAAGATGATTGTTTTGAAGGTTGATAAACGTGTTTTATGTTCGTTTAATGTGTTGGTATAAGCTTTGTTACGTGGTTTAAATAACTAATTTACTAGATTAATCTGGAACGACAAAATTTCGAAGGAATTTCCCAAGTGCACAAAAACTAGCAATGAATTATATATGGTGTTGGCAACTGGCTTTTATTTCGTTCGTTTTATCTTTGGTGGATTTTGTCGAGTATCAAAAACATCAGCAATTTTTATAAATCCACTTTCCATATCCACAGAATAAATCAGTTTATAGTTTTTGAATATTAAATATCTATAATGAATTTCTCTTTGTTTTAGTAATTCTTCTTCCTGTCCAATTAATGGTGTTTTTATCAACTTTATAGGTTCGTTGATAATTCTTTTTAGAAGTTTTTTAGCAGTTTGAGGGCTTGCTTTCTTCTCGTAATATTCATAAATTTCGTCAAGTTGAGTTTCAGTAAATTCAGACCAAATAATTTTCAATGTCATTATTCGTACTTTGCTAAGAGTTCAGAACTGCTTTTAAATCGATTGTTTCGAAAGTCAGATTCCGATTTATTAATTCTTTTGTTCAGTTCATCTTGAGTCATAGGTTCGAATATTCGATCGTCTGAAGTATTTTTTTCTTTTCTCAAGATATTTTCAAGACGTGAAATAGCATCTTCACTTTGAAGTTTTAAAAATTCTTTTACAAATTCTATTTTTCGAGCTTCTATATTCATATTATTCAGCTTTTTATCAAAGATACAAAATTATCAATTTAATCCTCTAATTTTCTTGAATTAACGAATTTTACAGCTTGTTGCCAATGTATAAGAATATTCATAGTTTTAATTGTAAATATTCAACGTTAAACGAATCTAGTGTTTTTTTATGAGAAAGTCAAGTAAGCAAAAAGCTTAATTAAATTGATAATTAAGCTGAATAGTACCGTAAGTATTACCACTTGGGTATTTTAAACCTTCACTTTTTTTAGTTTGATAATTTACAATATAGCCAAAATTAAAACGATTTACAGTAAACTTATAGCCAATTTCAAAACCGTATCTTAAATTAACTATTTCACCAGTAACTGGGTTGTTGTCTGTAAAAATACTTCCTTGCAGCGTTGCATCATAAAAAGCATAGGTAATAAACGGTTTTATAAAAAAGAAAGATTCTACTGCTCTTACAAAACTGGTACTTTCATTATTTATAGCCGTATTAAATGCTATTGAATTGATAATTTTCTGCAAAGGTTCAAAACTTAAACGCGTATAAAAACCTGTAGTAATATCTGTGTAAATAGAACCAAATTTAGCATTGTTTATCCAGGTTATATCAAAATGATTACTACTGTCTGCAACTAAATGTTTATTATAATCTGCTTGAAAATTTATACCAATTGCATCTTTAATTTGATGTTCCCAACCAATAGCTTCTTCAAAGCCGTACATGTCATGGATTACTTTTTGCAACTCTTTACCAAAAGCAGAAGGTCCAATAACACCCAATTGAATAGATGTGTTAAAAATTGTATTGTTTTTATAAGCTCTATTTATACCAAAACTCCCAAATAAATACCCTGCAAAAGGTCTGTCGTGTTCATTAATATTATAAACTAATGCTTTATAAGGTGTGTACATATGATGCCCTAACTGAAACTCAAATATTTTTTTTTCTATAGTTGAAGAATTATTTTCACCTAAATATTTATACATAAAAAACATGCCATTTGTATAATACCTATCTCTAGATGCAGAAGAATATAGGTCGTTATCATTAACAAAACTAAACTCTTTGGCATATTTATTTTGTGAAAGAAGACTAGTAGAAATAGTGATAAGTAAGAATAAAATATTTTTTTTCATGTTTACAAATATATATTTTATCAAGAAAATTTAATCATTTTTGTCTTAAATATTGCTACTTTAGTCGTTCTTATTTTTTAAAATGAAAAACACACAAAAACTTACCCAGCAAGATTTTAAAACCGTTTCAACTAATGAAGAGCTAATTGCTTTAATCAAACAAAAAAAGATTCCTTTTCAAAAAGTAGAAAAAACACTTATATATGAAAGTGAATTAAAGAAACTGCAAATTGAACTTGTAAAATTGCAACAATGGATTTCTAAAACAAATAAGCGAGTTGCCGTAATTTTTGAAGGAAGAGATGCAGCTGGTAAAGGTGGTAATATTCGTCGTTTTATGGAGCATTTAAATCCACGTTCTATGCGTTTAGTTGCATTGAATAAGCCTACGGAAGTAGAAAAAGGACAGTGGTATTTTCAGCGTTACATAAAAGAATTACCGAACCCAGGAGAAATAGTTTTTTTTGATAGAAGTTGGTATAATAGAGCTGTGGTAGAACCTGTAATGGGTTTTTGTACAGAGCAAGAATATAAAGAGTTTTTAGTGCAAGTGCCAGAGTTTGAACACATGCTGTATGAAGATGGCGTGGTTGTTATAAAGTTCTGGTTGTCGATATCTAAAGAAGAACAAGTAAAAAGATTTGATGCAAGAAATGAGAATCCGTTAAAAAGGTGGAAATTTAGTCCTGTAGATAAAAAAGGGCAGGAATTATGGGAAAGATATACGCACTACAAAGAAGAAATGTTTAGTAAAACTCATACAACGTATTGTCCTTGGTTAATAATAAAAACCAATGATAAAAAAGAAGCTCGTTTAGAAGCAATGCGCCATGTGCTTTCTCAATTTAATTATGAAGGGAAAAAAGATGCTGAGACTATTTTAAATCCAGATCCTAATGTAGTAATGCGTTATTATCGTTCAATACATCAATTAGATTAATATGGAAAGAGAATTTACAGCTAAAGAAATAGAAAAGTTAAACTCTACAAAAGGTTTAAAATCAGTTCTTTCTAAAGAACCATTAAACTATGAACGTGCCATTAGGTATGTAAATTATGAGCAGAAACTAAAGAAATTACAATTAGAGATTATAAAATTACAGACTTGGGCAATTAACAATAATGAACGTATTATTGTTGTTTTTGAAGGAAGAGATGCTGCTGGAAAAGGTGGAGCTATTAGAAGGGTTACAGAAAGAATTAATCCGAGACATATGCGTATTGTTGCCTTGCCAAAACCAAATGAAGATCAAAAAAGTCAATGGTATTTTCAGCGTTATGTAGAGCAATTGCCAAAAGCTGGAGAAATGGTTTTCTTTGATAGAAGTTGGTATAATAGAGCAGTTGTAGAACCTGTTATGGGATTTTGTACGCAAGAAGAATATGATATTTTTATGAATCAGGTTAATGATTTTGAAAGAATGATTTTAGAATCTGGCATTCGCTTGGTTAAAATTTACATGTCTATCTCTAAAAAAGAACAAGCAAAGAGGTTTTTAGATATTAAAAACAATCCTTTAAAGCAATGGAAAATGACTCCGGTAGATGATAAAGCGCAAGAGCTTTGGGACGATTATACGGCTTATAAAAAAGCAATGTTTTCTAAAACAAATACAGTAGTTTCTCCTTGGAAAGTAATTAGAGCAAATCGTAAAACGGAAGCCAGAGTTAATGTTATAAATCACATTTTAAAAAGCATTCCGTACGATAAAAATACAGTTGTTTAAATAATGCATTTACAAGTTGGTAATAAAGTAGCGGTTTTAGATGATGTTATAAGAGGCATTGTTATTGGTATTTCAAATGATGATATTTCTATAGAAGCAGAAGGAATGATATTTATTTTTAAAGCATCTGAACTCGTTAAAATTGAAGAAGAACAATACGAATTGTCTAAGTATTCAGACATTAATAATCAATTATTAAAAGAAAAGAATATTCCGAAGAAAAAGAAAGTTTCTGCCTTCAAAAAAACGAAGAATAATACCGTTATGGAAGTAGATCTTCATATAGAGAAACTACTAAAAAATGCTAGAGGAATGGATAATTTCGATATTCTTAATTATCAAATAAAAACAGCAACGCATAAATTAGAATACTGTATTCAAAAGAGAATTCCGAGGTTGGTTTTTATCCATGGAGTAGGAGAAGGTGTTTTAAAAACAGAGTTACAATACTTACTTAATAAATATCCTGTTCGGTATCAAGATGCATCTTATAGAGAATATGGTTTAGGAGCAACAGAGGTTATAATTGGCAGTTCTCAGTAAGCAGTTTTTCAGTCTTCAGTAGCAGTCATCAGTAACCAGTCTTCAGTAGCAGTTTTCCGTAAACATAAAATTGGAGCATAAAACTATGTGCTCTATGTTTCTATGTGGTAAATTTCAGTAACAGTCATCAGCAACCAGTCTTCAGTAGCAGTTTTCCGTAAACATAAAATTGGAGCAAAAAACTATGTGTTCTATGTTTCTATGTGGTAAATTTAAGTAGCAGTCATCAGCAATCAGTCATCAGTAGCAGTTTTCCGTAAACATAAAATTGGAGCAAAAAACTATGTGTTCTATGTTTCTATGTGGTAAATTTCAGTAGCAGTCATCAGCAATCAGTCATCAGTAGCAGTTTTCAGTTAACATAAAATTGGAGCAAAAAACTATGTGTTCTATGTTTCTATGTGGTTATTTTTTAGTTTCGTCTAAAGTCTAAAGTCTAAAGTCTAAAGTCTAAAGTCTAAAAAGAAAAAACTCCGTACTTTTGCCCAATGAAAACTATTTTTCTAGACAACGCATCAACTACACCAATGTATTCAGAAGTTATTTCTGTAATGCAACAATCTATGCAAGATAATTTTGGAAATCCGTCTTCTATACATCAGTTTGGACGCAAAGCAAAATCATCTATAGAAAATGCACGTAAAAATATAGCGAAGCATTTTAATATTCCATCAAGTCAACTTGTTTTTACCGCAGGCGGAACAGAAGCGGACAATTTAATTTTAATTAACGCAGTTACAAATTTAGCAGTTACAAGAATTATTACAACTAAAATTGAACATCATGCAGTTTTACATACAGCAGTGTATCTTCAAAAGGAAAATAATGTTGAAGTTTTATATGTTAATGTTGATGAGTTTGGTGCTGTAGATTTAAAACATTTAGAAGAGTTATTAGTCAGCTCTCCAGAAAAAACCTTGGTGAGTTTAATGATGGTGAATAATGAAATTGGAAATATTTTACCTGTTGAAGAAGTTTGTGAAATCTGTAAAAAACACAATGCTTTATTTCATTCCGATACTGTACAAGCAATTGGGCATTACAAAATTGATTTACAAAAAACACCAATTGATTTTATAACCGCAAGTGCACATAAATTTCATGGACCAAAAGGAGTTGGTTTTATGTATTTTAAAAAAGGATTAGGAGTTAAGCCAATGTTGCATGGAGGCGAACAAGAAAAAGGAGCGAGGTCTAGTACGGAAAATGTACATGCTATTTTAGGAATGGATAAAGCATTAGAAATTGGAGTTTCTAATTTAGAAGCAGATTCAACTTATATTACGGATTTAAAAAAATATTTTATTTCTGAATTAAAAAATCTTTCAGATAAAATAACATTTAACGGATTGTCTTCAGACGTATCTAAAAGTAGCTATACTATTTTAAATGTTCGTTTTCCGGTAGAAAATAAAATGTTCTTATTTAATTTAGATTTGGCAGGTATTGCTGTTTCTGGAGGTTCGGCTTGCCAAAGTGGAAGCAATAAAGGTTCTCATGTGCTTCAAGCTTTTTTATCTGATGAAGATGCTAAAAAAACATCTGTACGTTTTTCGTTTTCAAAATTTACTACAAAGCAAGAAATTGATTTTTGCATTATTAAACTTAAATCGATCTTAAAAAGAGATTAATTTTTTAAAATCTATTATTTTTCTCAGCTTTCAATTATAAACATGTTTTAAGGGGTTTTATTTTGTTTTACGTAAAAACACAAGTAAAATAAATTGAAATACATTTAAGGCGTCTTATTTGAAGTTTGTAGAATCAATTTTAATTATAACTATATTTTTTTTAATTGTTTTTTTTTATGTAAAAAAAATCCTGCAAGGGTGCAGGATTTTTCAATTCTAAGGGTATTTATTAATTATCGAATAATTAATTTCTTTGATATTTTTCCTTTATCAGTTTTTATATTTAAAATGTAAACAGCTGTAGAAAGGTTATTTGTTTTTAATCTTGTTTCGTTAGTATCATGAGGTACATTATTCCAATTCATAACTTTTTGACCTAGTAAATTGTATAGTTCTATTTTTTCAATTTCTAAAGACTCTAGTGTTTTAATCACAATTTCTTTAGTGTTTTTTGCGTAGAATATTGTTGTGTCATTTATTACTTCATCTGTGTCATCAAGTACTGCTCCTCGTTCCATAAATGTTATGAAAAAACGATCTGTATAGGTTCCAATAGGTAATGTTAATTCTGTTGGGTTTGTTAATGTATAAGAAATTCCTTCTACAGCATCATAAAGATAAACGGTGTAATCAATATTTCTTTTACCATCAACCATAAACTTTACAGGTTTGTCTTCATAAATTACAACATCAATTGGTACTTGTAATTCTTCTGTAAGTTCTTGTACTCCGGCAATTAAATAGCGATTGTTGTCGCCAGGAAACTTCCAATAAACTTCAGTGTATTGAGAATCGCTCATTGGGCTATCGTGGCCGTATTCATTTGCAAAAGTTAGTCCATTTTGAAAAGATATACCTAATTGTCTGTGCATATCAACATTATTAATGTTGTTGTGTTCAAAACCTATGCGAAGTATTGGAAAGCTGTTTTGTAAACTTCTATTTTGTCGCTCTTTTTTAATTTCTTGCTGTTTTGTTCCTCTTCCTAAAAAGTGAGAATCATCACTGTTGTTGCTAGCATCATCATCATCTAAATAATCACCAGACTCTAAACCAGTAATTGTTTCATTTTGATAAACTCTTTGCCAGTTAGAGAATGTTAAAATTCCAATATCATCATCTGGATCACCATTACCATCTGCATCTTCGTCAGCTCCGTTCATAAAGTTACTAGAAGTGAATAAAAATCCTTGCCCTACAGGAATGTATCTTCCTGGAATGTGGTAAGAATATCCAGTTCCTGTTGCTGAGTTTTCTCCAGCTGTATTGGCTCCATAAACACCCATGTCGTAATTTCTTGAAGCATATCCGCCTCGATAACCTGCTTGCGTATGACCTTCAGTAACTGATGATGTGCCAGCTTCTCCTACATGTTGCCAAAAATAAAGGGTACCATCTCTTATTATATCTTGATTGTCATAAATAAATTGAGATGCATCCATGCTAGAAGGATAAGGGTTTCCAACAATATGATTTCCATTTTCTATAATTTCTTCTAATGCTGTTGGATTGTTACCAGGTGAAACAGAAGATACAATATCTCCACTGTTAGGTTTTCCAACAAACGTAAATGTTTGTCCGTTTGGGTTTCCAGAACCTTTCATTAAATATCCAGAACCAACAGGTATATTTCCATTGCTTCCTCTTCCTACAAATCCATTGTTATTAACTCCATTCATGTAGGTAAATATCCAATAATTAGATATTGTTGCAGCAAGAACATCTGTACCTGGAGCTCCATCATAAGAACCTGTAAAAGTTAGTGGTACAATATTGCTCGTAGCTGTAGTTAGGGAATCATTCATAACTTCTCCAACTTTATATACGGAGTCATTATTGTCTGCAGCAACAGGTGAAGACCAGTAAGTATATCTATAAATACTGTTTTCACTTTTAATTGCTGAAGTTTGGTTTACAAAGATATTACCATCTCCAGAATTAGTGTTTGCACCTCTTTTAGTTTGAATTATTTGTCCAGTTTTTTTGAATTTCACAAAAGCTGGATTAGTATCTGCTAAACCATTATCAGTAAAATTATTTGCTAAAATAATATCTCCATTATTATTTAAGTTGTTAGTAATAACTGAGTAGGTTCCATTTAAAGTTAGTGTTCTATTTGTATTTACTGTTATGTTTCTAGCATTTAAAACAGTAGATCTTGTGTAGTTGGAATTTATCTCAACGTTTCTTGACTTATCCGGTGTTCCGTTTGCAAAAGTGTTGCTGCTTAGTGTGTTTCCTGTATAGTGAACTCCTAAATAAACATTTGCATTTGTATTGGATGCAAGTGTAACTTCAGTAATTATTGGATCGTACTCAGAACGTAGTTGTATTGGTGATAGCTCGTTAGTTACATTAGCATCTATTGTTTCGTCTACAAAAGCTGTCCATTGTGTTGCATCAAAATCTGTAGTTACATTTATTACGTCATCATGTCTAACATATGAAGTTGTGTTAGAAAAAGAATGTCCACTTTCATACCTGTTTTTCCAAGTGGAAGTTCCGTCTATAAAACCTTTGTAATGTGTTAGTAAAATTATGTCATTTCCTCCAGCAAAGTCAGTAAATTGATTATTAGATATTAAAATAGCACTACCATTAACAGCTAAGTTTGATGCGTTTCTTTTAATCAATACGGATTGTCCAGGAGCTATATCATTGTGTACAAAAATAACTTCATCAGGAATATTAATAATATCAATATTTTCTGTTAAATCTCCAGTTGCTGTATTTCTATAAAAGGCAAGTTTTAAGCTTCCTGATAAAATTGGGTTAGAAGCATGTACATTTGTTACTTCTATGTATCTTTGGTTACCATCTTGATACACTTGTGTAATTATTGGTATTCCAGATATATGAGCATCTCTGTAATCTACATCACCAACAGTTAATGCATCTGTATCTATGTCGGGGAAATTATCATATTGAGTATCATCAAAATTACCATTTTCATCTAAATAAAAATCTGTAATTTCTAAGCTATTAATAAAACCATTGTTTCCAACAGCATTATTGGTCATTCCATCATTGTCAGAATCATTTAAATCTACAATGTGAGCTTCATCTATATCAAATAAAGCATCATCATCAGAATCTACATCTACATAATCTGCTCCATCTGAATTACCATCTGTATTTTCAGCAGTCAACCCTTTAGATAAAACTCTGTCATTGGTGGTTGTATCCGCATCATAAGCATCGTCTAAGCCGTCTAAATCAATATCAATACCGCTAGGAGCAATATAATCTATTGTTGTCTGTGCTTCAATAATATCAGGTATACCGTCATTATCTGAGTCTAAATCTAGGTCGTTGTGTATGCCGTCATTATCAAAATCAGGGTCAGGAGCAAAACAACTACGCGCTTCTGTACTATACACTAAATTATCCATACCGTGAGCATCTCTTGCTCCGTTATTAGTAGAACCTGCTGTAATTGTTGTTCTTATTTCTACAATATCTACAGAGGTAACGTTTACAAAACCTATAGTTAGTTCTTTTTGGTCTCCAATGCCAATAACTGTGCTAACTATAGTTCCGTCGTCTTCATATAGCGTTGCGTTCCCACTTCCATTATCACCAAAATTATCTGTAGTTAAGTAAACAAGGCGTTTTCCATCAGCAAAAATTTCTAAAAGATAAGAAAGAGGTGTGTTGTTTGGGTTGGTATCAAAAATATCAATTAAATCGAAACTAAAAGCATAGACAGGAGTTGTAAAGTCTACAAGAATTGAATAAGAATCGTTAGTTCCGGTACCATGCGTGTGTGCGGTTGGATGTGCTCCATCTCCTGCTCCAGATGCCTCACGTTCAGGTGCTATGTATATACCGTGTGAAGGGCCACTTCCTGAGGTAAATTCACCTGAAGTCGTTGTTCTAATTTCAGAATTATGCTGGTCGTAATAATTGTGAGTCATACTAACTATTCCGTTAGCAAAACTAACGGTTTCATTAATAGATGGAGCAGGGTCAACCTCAGGAGTACCCGCTGAGTTTGGAGTATAATCACCATTATTATTTAAAACGGTTAAAGGCATTCCTTGTAAAAAAGCTTCTTGTTCAAAACCAGATTCTTGATAACCTAATCCGTTAGTATTATTAGCAACAACAAAGACGTCAAAAGTAGGGTCTAACCAAGTATGAGCATCTGGTTCAGGGGGTGTTCCCCCAGGAATAATACAGTTTTCATCTACATCTAAAATTCCATCATTATCGTCGTCAATGTCTGATGAGTCTGGTATTAGGTCGCCGTCTGTGTCTGTTATGCTAGCGGTTATTGAAGGTGAAAGAGCTAAAGAAACACCTATTGATTGGTCATTGCCATGACTCCATCTAGCAGTACCGGTTGGACCTGCAGTAGCTTGGTCTTCATAAGCTATGCCTAAAGTTACATATCTTCCCCTATTTCTTGTTGATGTGCTACTTTCAATATCAATAATTTCAGTTGTACCACTAGGATGTGTCATTGGAGACCAATTTCGATCAACTCCAGCTATTCTAATAATTGTTGAATTATTAACAGTTGTAGTGATGCTTGGGGCTGTTGCATCTGGGTTTGTAGCTGTATTTATATTAATATCAGAAACTGGTATTGGGCTGGTAAGATTTACATCATCGAATCTAATAATACTGGCAACTGCACTTTCGTTAGAAGTCCAAGAAAATGTATAGCTGGCTGGCTCTAAAAGAGGTGCGAATCTATAATAAACACCTAGCCTAGGTAAGTTATTTCCAACAGTTCCGTACTCAATTCTCGTCCATCCAGAAGGTGTCGTTATTGCATCGTCATCATCTTTGACTATTGTAGCAATTAAAAGATCGTTAAAGTTCCCTGGAGGTACATTAACAGTTAATGATGTTCCAGCGCTTTGTCTTGATGCAGATTCAGCTCCAACATAAGTTGGATTTTGTCCAATTGATACTTGTGTACATAGTAACATTGTGAAAAGAAGAAATACTTTTAAGTATTTATGTTTCATAATTGATAGTATTTAGGGCTACTAAAAAATGTAATACACAAACATATTCATTAAAAACTTAATATGCAATAATAAATTTAAAGTTAATTAACTGTTTTATTAGTTTTTAAGAGAGATGAGGTAATGTGTTTTTTAGTTTAAAAGAAATATTTCATGTGACTTACCTTGTGTAAGGTGTGTCTAAGTAAATTATAGGATACTATTTTTTTTAGATAAAAAAATGTACTTTTGCAAAATATACGCTTTCCCCCATGTATAAATTTGTATAATCATTATAAATTATTAGATGGATAACTCTTACTTTTTAGTTAAGTTGCTAGGTAAAGCTATAGTAACTTTTTGTATTGCTACTTTATTTCTTTTTACTGCTTCAGTAGAAGCACAAAATTCTGGGGCTTGGACAGCTTCTGGTTCTGGAGCAACAACAACTTGGTCAGCAAATAACGGACAAACAGGTGCAAACCTTGTTAATATATCATTATCTGCAACAAACTATGGTTCTGGTACAGGTTTTACTTTAAATGATTTTACAACTGGAGAGTTTTTAGCTTGTTCAACAGGTTTTAGTGACCCTTCTATGGTTTCAAATCCTTCATTGAGTTTACGTCATACCTTTCAAAATTCTGCATTTATAACCATAAATTTTAGTTCACCAGTTGTAAATCCTGTAATTCATATAGATAGATTAGGGGGAGGTGGAGGTCCAGGAGGACAAACCACATCTTCTATGTTAAGAGTAATTACTCCTGGAATTACATTGACAGAATTATCACAAAATGACACTCATTTTATTACTGATGAAGTAAATCAAACAATTACAAGAGAATCAGGAACTTTGCCTTATAATAATGTCAATGCTGGAGAATGTGGAGCGCCTGAAGATGATCCTGCTGCGGGTAGTGTTCGTTTAAACGGAACATTTAATTCTGTAACTTTTGAAGTGTCAATGAATCAAGACCAACCTGCAAATGTAAATGACAGGTTTGAAATTGCATTTAGTAATGTGGTTCCAGCTACAATTGAGGCCGTTAATGATAATTTTACTGCTAATGTAATTACACCAACAGGAGGTTCTCCAGGAAATGTATTAGCAAATGATGATTATAATGGAGCAACACCTGTAGATGCAGATGTAGATATAACAGTAACAAATACAGGTGGTTTAACTGGAGTTACAATTGATAATGATGGAAATATTATCGTGCCAGCAAATACACCAGCAAATAATTATACAGTAACCTATCAAATATGTCAAACTGGAGGTACAACATTATGTGATACCGCAACGGTGTTGATAACTGTTTCATGCGATAGTGATGGTGATGGTGTTTGTGATGATGTAGACAAATGTGAAGGTTTTGATGATGCTATTGATAGCGACAATGACACCATACCAGATGGTTGTGATTTAGATAATGATAATGATGGTATTTTAGATACAGATGAAAACGCTTCTTGTGGTATAACTAATACTACATTATTATTTCAAGATTTTGGAAATGCTCCAAACGCAACACCAAGTTCTAGTGTTACTTTAGCTTCATTAAACCCAGGAATTACAACTGCCTATGGTTATGATGCTTTGTCAAACCCTTATGCAGGTAACGATTTAAATGATGATTTTTATTCAGTATTTAATAATATACCTGAATCTGCAGCTTGGGCAACTTCTGGAAGTGATGTGTGGCAAACTATAGGAGACCACACAGATGGAGGAGCAACCGCAACTGCAGGTAGAATGTTAATGGTAAATGCAGGTAATACATTAGATGCTATTTATCAACAAACTTTAACTGGAGTTGGAACCGGCGCGTTAATTGATGTGTCATTTTGGGTGTTAAATTTAGATTATGACAAACCAAGTAGTAACGGTAGGGCTTTGCCTAACATTCAGATTGAGCTTTGGCAGAATGGAGCAATTTTAGGTACGCCAATAAATACTGGGGATATACCAAGGGAAGCTAGAGGAGATGTAAATGCTTGGAAGAAATTTGAAACAACCTCACCAATTAAAGCATTAGATAATAGTGATATCACACTTATACTTAGAAATAATGTTAGTAATACAAACGGTAATGATTTAGCTATAGATGATATTTTAGTAACCCAAGCTTGTGATACAGATGGAGATGGAACACCTAATTATTTAGATTTAGACAGTGATAACGATGGATGTCCAGATGCTTTAGAAGGTAATGGTGGCGTTTTATTGTCACAATTAAATGCAGATGGTTCTATAAACACAGCAACTAACCCGGTAAATGATAACGGTATTCCGGTAGGTCCAGGAACAGCAGGTAACGGAATTACAGGTCAAGACGATGTAAGTTCAACAAATGCAAATGTTACAGGAGATCAATGTGATGATGATGGAGATGGAGTTCCAAATGTAACCGATAAGTGTGATGGTTTTAATGATAATTTAGATTTTGATAATGATACAGTGCCAGACGGATGTGATGATGATGCAGATAATGATGGGATATTAGATGTAAATGAGCAGCAAAATGCAGCCTGTGAAAAAGATTTGTCATTAAATTTAAATTACAATGGAGCCGATTTTGATATTGGGGCTTTTGAGCCAGTTTCTGTAGGAACTGTTTTAGATGCAACAATTAGTATTGAAGTAGATGATTTAGTAGGTTTTGTAGAGGGTGATATTTCAAGGTTTATTTTTAATTACTCTACAAGTGGTCCTTCTAACATTCCGACTACAAGAGTTATACAGAACTCAGGAGATTTATATGAAATAACGGTACCTTATACAGTTAAAAATGGAGATGATTTATCTGATGACGATTATTACTGTAGAGGACATAAAATATCTTTTACATCAATATTTATAGAACTTACTAATGGAGTTGTAATGTCTATTCCAGATATTATTGACCAAGATATATGTGGTTCAGGTAACACTGTAAGACCATATACTTTTACATATTATGATTGCGATAATGACGGTCAACCAAATGAATTAGATACAGACAGTGATAATGATGGTTGTCCAGATGCAGTAGAAGGCGCAGGAACTATTTTAAGTAATGATGCAGCTTTAACTAATTTAACTGATGGAAGTAATGGTGGAAGCATACAAAATTTAGGGACAGTTTCAGATGCAGAAGGAAATCCAATATATCCATCAAGTGGTACAGCAGGTTATGAGCATGCAACAGCACCAGCAGTAATTGATGCTTCAATTAATGCTTGTCAAGCAGATTTAAGTTTAACAAAAAGTGTAGATACTGCGCTACCAAAAATAGGAGGTAATATTGTGTACACATTAACGGTAGCAAATAATGGAGTGTCAAATGCAACTGGAGTGCAAGTAACAGACGTTTTACCTGCGGGGTTAACTTTTGTTTCCGATAATTCATCAACAACAAGCACAACATATACAGGTAATGTTTGGGATATTGGTAATTTAAATGTTAATCAAACTGTAAGTTTACAAATAACAGCAACTGTAAATGGTGCAGGAACTATAATAAACACAGCAGAAATAACGCAATCAAATCAAACAGATTTAGATTCTACACCCGCTAGTGGTAATTAAAAATATATTATTATTATTATTATTATTATTATCTTTGAAGCATTATTAAATAGAAAAAGTCATTACTATGGATAAAAGTTACTTGAAAATTCACAAAATTATTATTACATTATTTTTGGCATTAAGTTTTGTTAGTGTTTCTTCTGCGCAATGTCCAACAGGGCAAGTAGCGGGTGCAAGTTCTAATATAAATATATATGCAACTGCTGTTATTTTTAATAATGGTGTTGGTGGCGCAAATAATGCAGTAGGTAATAATAACGGTACTTCCGCAAGTTTAAATAGTAATGCAGATCAGCTAGTCTTACAAATGGGTCAAGCTATAAACAGCGGAGACTCTGTTACTGTTAATGGGCAAAATGGAGATGATGTAGATGTGTGGGTGTCTTCTAGTTGGGGAGGCTCTATTGGGGCTACTATCTGGACTCAAGTAGGTTCAAATGCACAATTAGATTTTACATTTAACTCTCCAATAGATTGGGAATATATAAGGATCGAAAGAGGGGATGGTACAGGTACAGAAGATATTAGTTTTATAGATGCTTCAACAACTTTTACTACTTGTTTAGATGATACTGATAATGACGGTGTTGCAAATGTAGATGACTTAGATGATGATAATGACGGTATTTTAGATACTGATGAAGGTTGTACACAACTTCCAGCAAGTCCATTTACATTAAATTCAAGTTTAAGTGTTTTAGGAGATGTAGATACTCCTGGAAGATTAGTTTATGAAGACACTAATGGAAACCAAGTTATTTTAACTGCCGCTGGAGGCGATGGAAATAATAATACATTAGGAGTTGGTCCTAACGAAGGAACCATTGTAAATAACACAACAACAGGTCAAATGTTTTTTGAAGTTGGTGGAGGTGATGTTGATGACCAACCTAAATTACATATTCAAGCAATTAGTGCTTCAGGTACTCCTTTTGATATAACCTCAATTAGTTTTGGTAATATTGGAAATATGGATAATTCAGGTGCGCGAGATATAATTGCAGCAAATGTTTTAGGTACTTGGGATAATTTAGGTAGCGCTGGAAATGTTTTAGCGGTAGCGCAGATGACGCCTACTGGAGCTACACCAGTATCTGGTGTAACACAAACGACTTTAAATTCTTTTGAATTAAATAACTTTATATCGCAAGGTGCAATTTCTCAAGCAATTTTTAATAATGATGACAATAGTATTCAATTTGGTTATAATGCAAGATTTAGTCCAACTAATCCAACGAGTTCATTTTTATTAATTGTTGATGATGCAGAGGCTTCGGTATCAGTTAGAAATATTGTAACCGAAATAACGGCAATTTCAATGACAATTTCTGGTACAATATGTCCAGATACAGATGGAGATGGAATAACAGATAATTTAGATTTAGATAGTGATGGAGATGGTTGTAGTGATGCCGTAGAAGCAGGTACAACAACAGATCAAAGTACAAATTATCAGTTTCCTTCAAATGATGTAAATAACACAACGGGTGTTCCTAACACTGCATCAACTTCAAATAACACAGGAAACTTTCAAAATGCAGCAGTTACAACTTGTAGCTGTCCTTTTGCTTCAGGTTTAGATTCAGATAATGATGGAGTTGATGATACTTGTGATGATGACCATGATAACGATGGAATTCTAAACTCTGTAGAAAACCCATGTTCATTGTCTCAAACAACAAATTGGAATAGTTCTGGAACAACTGCAACAGGTAGTGCTGGAGGAACAAATGTTGCTTTTGCCGTTACAAATGATAGTAATACAAGTATTACTTACAGTCCAAACGGAGCTTTTAATACTACAAATTTTTGGTCAAACTCTTCTTTAGCTGGAGATAATTCTTTAGAATATATCTACACTTGGGATACCACTACTGATGCTAATACAAGCCCTGCTTCAGACGATGCTGGAACGGCTACTTTTACCATTACATTTTCTCAAAAAGTATATAACCCTATTATTCACATAGATAGGTTAGGAGGTAGTGGGCAAGAAGATTCTGCTGGCCCAAATTATATTAGTAATTCTTCTGAGTTTACATTAACAACACCAGGAATTGCTTTTAAAAAGTTATCTGGTAATAATCAATTTATTGTAAATGGAAATAAATTTTTTAGAGCACCTAATATTAATTTAGGAACTACCGATCCAGGAAGTGAATCTGGTAGTGATTATACTCGTACAGCAGCAGGTAGTGTACAAGTTATTGGGTCTGTAACTTCGTTAACATTTTCTGTAACAGGTATTGGAGTTGAAGGTGTTGGTTTTGATGGAGTTGAAATGATATTTGAAGCGTGTCCAGCAATTGATACCGATAACGATGGTACACCAGATTATTTAGATTTAGACAGTGATAACGATGGTTGTTCAGATGCTGTAGAAGCAGGTACAACAACAAGCCAAACTCCAAATTACCAATTCCCATCAAACGATGTAAACGCAACTACAGGCGTTCCAAACGGAGCCGCAGCAGCAAATAATTCAGGAGATTTCCAAAATGCAGCAGTAACATCTTGTGATTGCCCATTTCCATCAGGTATAGATACAGATGGTGATGGTGTTGATGATACATGTGATTTGGATGATGATAATGATGGTATTTTAGATACAGATGAAAATGCTTCTTGTGGTATAACTAACTCAATCTTATTATCTCAAGATTTTGGAAATGCAGCAAATGCTACACCAAGTTCAAGTGTTACTTTAGCTTCATTAAACCCTGGAATTACAACTGCTTATGGTTATGATGCTTTATCAAATCCTTATGCTGGAAACGATTTAGATGATGACTTTTATTCAGTGTTTAATAATATTCCAGAGTCGGCTATTTGGGCGGCTACAGGTTCAGCTGTTTGGCAAGATATAGGTGACCATACAGATGGAGGTAGTTTAGCAACAACTGGTAGAATGTTAATGGTAAATGCTGGGAATACTTTAGATGCTATTTATCAACAAAATCTTACAGGAGTTGGTACCGGTGCATTAATAGATGTGTCTTTTTGGATTTTAAATTTAGATGTTGATAAACCGAGTAATGCTGGTAGAGGTTTGCCAAATGTACAAATAGAACTATGGCAAAATGGAGCTATTTTAGGTACGGCAATAAATACTGGAGATGTACAAAGAGAAACTAAAGGAGATACAAACGCTTGGAAGAAATTTGAGACAACTACACCAATAGTAGCTTTAGATAATAGTAATATTACATTTATTATTAGAAATAATGTAAGTAATACTAACGGTAATGATTTAGCAATTGATGATATTTTAGTAACACAAGCTTGTGATACAGATGGAGATGGAACGCCTAATTATCAAGACACAGACAGTGACAACGATGGATGTCCAGATGCTTTAGAAGCAAATGCAACGTTAAATTATTCAGACTTAAATGCAGATGGTTCAATAGATACTTCAGTAAATACTACTGGAGCAAATATTGGAGTTCCTGGAACACCAGCAACAGATGCCGGAACTTCTGCAGATGCATCACAACAAGCAGATGAATGTGATCCTTGTAATAATACAAGTGAATTATTTGCAGATAACGACTTAGATGGAATTGGTGATCAATGTGATTTAGATGATGATAATGATGGTATTTTAGATACTGTTGAATGTCCATTAACAGAAGGGACATTTACAGGAGGGCAAACAGGTACTATTTCAGACGGTACAAATACAGCAAATTATGCCTTAGTGCAAAACTCTTTTGTTGGATATAATGGAGCGGCAGTATATACTGCATCTGCAAATGGTATTGAAGTACAAGGAAATACGGTTGATGCAGGAAATGATTCTCTTAATTATACATTAAATTTATCTAATGTAAGTGCCGGAGTTATCCCCGTAATTAGGTTTACCCAAAGAAAAGGTTCTAACGCCGGTAATGGAGAGGCATCAGATATTACACTTTCTTGGCCAGGTAGTGGCTTAGGAGGTTATGTAGATGAAGCTACACCTTCAGCTTCAATGTATGCCCTTGGAGCTCCTTCTGGATTTGATTTAAATAACAGACAAATTGAAGGTTTAGGAACTGAAGGTGTTATTACCTCTGGTAGTAAAATAAGAATTTATCAAATATTTAATAGTGCTTCAGAATGGTATGTGCAATTCCCAGCAGGAGAAACTTCAGTTACAATAGATAAAACAGTTTTAAACTCAGGAATTTCTTCATCTGAAGGTATTGATTATAGGTATCCACAGTTAGGTTTCTCAGGTAATTCAGGAGAATCTTTTAATGAATGGATTTCATTTCAAGTATTTTTTATGCCAGATACAGATGGTGATGGAATTGCAGATTGTATGGATTTAGACAGTGATGGAGATGGCTGTCCAGACTCAGTAGAAGCAGGTGTGCCAACAACCAATTTAGTAGCAGGAGATTTAGTAAATGTAGCAGGTACAACAACAGGTGTTGCAAATGCAAAATTTGATGGTAGCAATGTAGGTGCTAATGGGTTAGATAATTCTATAGAAAATATAGATGATGAAACTGCAACAACTACATATACATCTACATATTCTGATGCTTTAGATGAAAATATTTCAACAGCTTGTAATGCAGATTTAAGTTTAACAAAAACTGTAAACAAAGCCATTGTGAAAATAAATGACACAATTATATATACACTTACGGTAACTAATAGTGGTGCAGCAGATGCAACAGGTGTACAAGTAACAGATGTTTTACCAGCAGGTTTAACCTATGTTTCACATACCTCAGGTCAATCATTTACAGATAGTGGGGATGCAGATAGTTTAAGAGACTTATGGACAATTGGAAATTTAAATGCAAACCAAAGCATAACATTACAAATTACGGTAACAGTTAATAGTGCTGGAACAATAACAAATACAGCAGAAATAACACAATCAAATCAAACAGATTCAGATTCCACACCAGCAAGTGGTAATTAAATTTGTTGTAAAAATGAATATTTTTTTAATATTAATAAAAAACAACGTATTTTCGCAGAAATTAAATGTCCCCCATAAACATTTAAATACTGTTTTTATTAAGAAATTATTTATTTAATAAAAGAAGTTTTAATGATATATTAATTTAAGTTGTTAAATTAAAATGAGGGAAACTTATAACATATTATTACAAATAACAGCTGTTGTTTTTAGTAATTCTTTAATTACATGCGTTTAGTGTGTAGTACCTTCCTTTTTTTTGATAATAATTTGATTATAAAAGTATCATTAATTAAAATGTTAAACAACATAGATATTAGTGTGACCTTATTAAATAATAAGTGTCTAAATATTATAATCGTCATTCTGTTTATTTTAAGAATGGTGTTTTTAGTGAGATTAAGTTAGATTATCAAGGTCTATTTTTTAATAATAATTTTAAGTAACCCTATTTTAGTAAGGCATGGGAAAAATTTACAATCAGAACATCGTGACAAAAAAGTGGTCAAAAATGGTTAGTTTATTGCTAATTATTTTTGCGTTTTCATTTACAACTCAACAAGCATATAGCCAAAACATTGCTATTGTTGCTAATGAAGTTTCTTCTGCGGCCTCGCCTGCATCAGAAACAAATAATGGAACGAATGTAGAAGGTAATGTAATTACTTACGAAGTTACTATTATGAATACAGGAACTATTGATTTAAATTCTGTAGTTACTAAGTTAAATGGTACTGATATTACTTCAACACCAACTTCATATGGAGATGGCGATGCTATTTTAAATGTCGGTGAAACATGGGTATATACAACTACTTATACAATAACGGCTGCAGATATAACCAATACTTATTTTGATAATGTATTTACATCTAAAGCTGATGAAACTGTTTCTGTAGCTACTTTTGAAACTTATGACGCTTCTGCTACCATGCCTATAACAGATAGCAATAAAATTCATGAAGATGATTTTGCTACAGCAACAATAAAAGTACTACCTATGTTAACTATAGGTAGTTTGTTAGTTACAGAGGGTACAGATGCAAACGCAGTTTTACCTGTTAGTATTTCTCACCCAAGTAATGAACCGGTTATTGTAGATGTGATAATAGGAATCCCATCAGATACAGCACAATATGGATCTGCACCTGCTGCCGGAGGTACGGCAGATTATTCTGAGACAATTATACAGGTTACTATTGCAGCAAATGCAACAAGTACTATTGTTACTATACCAATATTAAATGATAATGTTGGAGAGTCAACAGAATCTTTTACAGTTAATGGTACTTCTTCAAGTACTTGTCCGGCAACACCTGCAACTGTAACTATATTAGATGAAGATACTCCAGTTGTAATATTAGATGATGTAACGGTAACAGAAGGAACAGATACGTTTGCAACTATTCCAGTAAGTATTAGTAATCCAAGCGATGAGATTGTTGTTGTGGAGATTACACAAACAACAGGTACGGCTGGAACAGCTGATTATACTGTAACAACAATAGAGGTAACTTTCAATCCTGGTGAAACTTCAACTACGGTTGATATTGAAATTGAAGATGATCTTTTATTAGAAAACACGGAAACATTTAATGTAAATGGAACAGTTACAAGTGGAAACGCAACTAACGCAACACCTTCTATTGTAACAATATTAGATAATGACATTAATGCTATTGTTATAGGTAGTGTAATTGTTACTGAAGGAACTGATGCAGTAGCAACTGTGCCGGTAAGTATTACTAACCCTAGTGTTTTTCCAACAATAATTTCTCTTACTTATGATAATGGAAGTACGGAAGGAGCAGCAGATTATGTTGCAACAACAGTAACCGTTACTATACCAGCTGGTCAAACTACAACTAATGTTAATATTCAAATTGTAGATGATTCTACACATGAACCAACGGAAACTTTTACCTTGAGTGGAACAAGTCCAACCGCAACAAGTGGAGCTCCAGGATCGGTAACAATCAATGATGATGATGCAGTGCCAACGTTAACAATCGGAAACGATACAGTAACAGAAGGCGATGCAATATCTATCCCAGTAACCTTAAGTAATCCAAGTAGTGAAAATACAGTTGTAACAATTACTTATGACAACGGAACGACTCAAGGAGCATCAGATTATGTAGCTACTACAGTAAGTGTAACAATCAATGCTGGAGATACTCAAGTATTGATTCCAATCAGTACACAAGAAGATACAACGAATGAGCCAACAGAGAGTTTTACAATTAACGGATCTGTAACAAGTGGAAACACATCAAACACTACAGCTTCAGGAATAGGAACGATCAATGATGATGATGCAGTACCAACGATTGAATTAGGCGATGTAACGGTAACAGAAGGAACTGACCCAACGGCAGAAATTCCAGTAACGTTAAGCAATCCAAGTAGTGAGCCAGTAGATGTAACGGTAACGTTGACAGCAGGAACAGCAGGCGAAGAAGATTATGTAGAGACAGTATTAACAGTAACAATTTCAGCAGGTGATACGCAAGGCGTAGTAAACTTAGGAATTGTAGATGATAATATAGATGAAGCAACTGAAAGCTTAACCGCAGTAGGAACGGCAGACAATGCAACGACATCAAGTCCAGCAACAGTAACGATCTTAGACGATCCAACGGATACACCAACGATTGAATTAGGCGATGTAACGGTAACAGAAGGAACTGACCCAACGGCAGAAATTCCAGTAACGTTAAGCAACCCAAGTGATGAAGATGTAGAAGTAACGGTAACGTTGACAGCAGGAACAGCAGGCGAAGAAGATTATGTAGAGACAGTATTAACAGTAACAATTTCAGCAGGTGATACGCAAGGCGTAGTAAACTTAGGAATTGTAGATGATAATATAGATGAAGCAACTGAAAGCTTAACCGCAGTAGGAACGGCAGACAATGCAACGACATCAAGTCCAGCAACAGTAACAATTTTAGACGATCCAACAGATACACCAACGATTGAATTAGGCGATGTAACGGTAACAGAAGGAACTGACCCAACGGCAGAAATTCCAGTAACGTTAAGCAACCCAAGTGATGAAGATGTAGATGTAACGGTAACGTTGACAGCAGGAACAGCAGGCGAAGAAGATTATGTAGAGACAGTATTAACAGTAACAATTTCAGCAGGTGATACGCAAGGCGTAGTAAACTTAGGAATTGTAGATGATAATATAGATGAAGCAACTGAAAGCTTAACCGCAGTAGGAACGGCAGACAATGCAACAACATCAAGTCCAGCAACAGTAACAATTTTAGACGATCCAACGGATACACCAACGATTGAATTAGGCGATGTAACGGTAACAGAAGGAACTGACCCAACGGCAGAAATTCCAGTAACGTTAAGCAACCCAAGTGATGAAGATGTAGATGTAACGGTAACGTTGACAGCAGGAACAGCAGGCGAAGAAGATTATGTAGAGACAGTATTAACAGTAACAATTTCAGCAGGTGATACGCAAGGCGTAGTAAACTTAGGAATTGTAGATGATAATATAGATGAAGCAACTGAGAGCTTAACCGCAGTAGGAACGGCAGACAATGCAACGACATCAAGTCCAGCAACAGTAACGATCTTAGACGATCCAACGGATACACCAACGATTGAATTAGGCGATGTAACGGTAACAGAAGGAACTGACCCAACGGCAGAAATTCCAGTAACGTTAAGCAACCCAAGTGATGAAGATGTAGATGTAACGGTAACGTTGACAGCAGGAACAGCAGGCGAAGAAGATTATGTAGAGACAGTATTAACAGTAACAATTTCAGCAGGTGATACGCAAGGCGTAGTAAACTTAGGAATTGTAGATGATAATATAGATGAAGCAACTGAAAGCTTAACCGCAGTAGGAACGGCAGACAATGCAACGACATCAAGTCCAGCAACAGTAACAATTTTAGACGATCCAACAGATACACCAACGATTGAATTAGGCGATGTAACGGTAACAGAAGGAACTGACCCAACGGCAGAAATTCCAGTAACGTTAAGCAACCCAAGTGATGAAGATGTAGATGTAACGGTAACGTTGACAGCAGGAACAGCAGGCGAAGAAGATTATGTAGAGACAGTATTAACAGTAACAATTTCAGCAGGAGATACGCAAGGCGTAGTAAACTTAGGAATTGTAGATGATAATATAGATGAAGCAACTGAGAGCTTAACCGCAGTAGGAACGGCAGACAATGCAACAACATCAAGTCCAGCAACAGTAACGATCTTAGACGATCCAACAGATACACCAGTTATCGAATTAGGCGATGTAACGGTAACAGAAGGAACTGACCCAACGGCAGAAATTCCAGTAACGTTAAGCAACCCAAGTGATGAAGATGTAGATGTAACGGTAACGTTGACAGCAGGAACAGCAGGCGAAGAAGATTATGTAGAGACAGTATTAACAGTAACAATTTCAGCAGGTGATACGCAAGGCGTAGTAAACTTAGGAATTGTAGATGATAATATAGATGAAGCAACTGAGAGCTTAACCGCAGTAGGAACGGCAGACAATGCAACGACATCAAGTCCAGCAACAGTAACGATCTTAGACGATCCAACGGATACACCAGTTATCGAATTAGGCGATGTAACGGTAACAGAAGGAACTGACCCAACGGCAGAAATTCCAGTAACGTTAAGCAACCCAAGTGATGAAGATGTAGAAGTAACGGTAACGTTGACAGCAGGAACAGCAGGCGAAGAAGATTATGTAGAGACAGTATTAACAGTAACAATTTCAGCAGGTGATACGCAAGGCGTAGTAAACTTAGGAATTGTAGATGATAATATAGATGAAGCAACTGAAAGCTTAACCGCAGTAGGAACGGCAGACAATGCAACGACATCAAGTCCAGCAACAGTAACAATTTTAGACGATCCAACGGATACACCAACGATTGAATTAGGCGATGTAACGGTAACAGAAGGAACTGACCCAACGGCAGAAATTCCAGTAACGTTAAGCAACCCAAGTGATGAAGATGTAGATGTAACGGTAACGTTGACAGCAGGAACAGCAGGCGAAGAAGATTATGTAGAGACAGTATTAACAGTAACAATTTCAGCAGGTGATACGCAAGGCGTAGTAAACTTAGGAATTGTAGATGATAATATAGATGAAGCAACTGAGAGCTTAACCGCAGTAGGAACGGCAGACAATGCAACGACATCAAGTCCAGCAACAGTAACAATTTTAGACGATCCAACAGATACACCAACGATTGAATTAGGCGATGTAACGGTAACAGAAGGAACTGACCCAACGGCAGAAATTCCAGTAACGTTAAGCAACCCAAGTGATGAAGATGTAGAAGTAACGGTAACGTTGACAGCAGGAACAGCAGGCGAAGAAGATTATGTAGAGACAGTATTAACAGTAACAATTTCAGCAGGAGATACGCAAGGCGTAGTAAACTTAGGAATTGTAGATGATAATATAGATGAAGCAACTGAAAGCTTAACCGCAGTAGGAACGGCAGACAATGCAACGACATCAAGTCCAGCAACAGTAACGATCTTAGACGATCCAACGGATACACCAACGATTGAATTAGGCGATGTAACGGTAACAGAAGGAACTGACCCAACGGCAGAAATTCCAGTAACGTTAAGCAACCCAAGTGATGAAGATGTAGATGTAACGGTAACGTTGACAGCAGGAACAGCAGGCGAAGAAGATTATGTAGAGACAGTATTAACAGTAACAATTTCAGCAGGAGATACGCAAGGCGTAGTAAACTTAGGAATTGTAGATGATAATATAGATGAAGCAACTGAGAGCTTAACCGCAGTAGGAACGGCAGACAATGCAACGACATCAAGTCCAGCAACAGTAACGATCTTAGACGATCCAACGGATACACCAACGATTGAATTAGGCGATGTAACGGTAACAGAAGGAACTGACCCAACGGCAGAAATTCCAGTAACGTTAAGCAACCCAAGTGATGAAGATGTAGATGTAACGGTAACGTTGACAGCAGGAACAGCAGGCGAAGAAGATTATGTAGAGACAGTATTAACAGTAACAATTTCAGCAGGTGATACGCAAGGCGTAGTAAACTTAGGAATTGTAGATGATAATATAGATGAAGCAACTGAGAGCTTAACCGCAGTAGGAACGGCAGACAATGCAACGACATCAAGTCCAGCAACAGTAACGATCTTAGACGATCCAACGGATACACCAACGATTGAATTAGGCGATGTAACGGTAACAGAAGGAACTGACCCAACGGCAGAAATTCCAGTAACGTTAAGCAACCCAAGTGATGAAGATGTAGATGTAACGGTAACGTTGACAGCAGGAACAGCAGGCGAAGAAGATTATGTAGAGACAGTATTAACAGTAACAATTTCAGCAGGTGATACGCAAGGCGTAGTAAACTTAGGAATTGTAGATGATAATATAGATGAAGCAACTGAAAGCTTAACCGCAGTAGGAACGGCAGACAATGCAACAACATCAAGTCCAGCAACAGTAACGATCTTAGACGATCCAACGGATACACCAACGATTGAATTAGGCGATGTAACGGTAACAGAAGGAACTGACCCAACGGCAGAAATTCCAGTAACGTTAAGCAACCCAAGTGATGAAGATGTAGATGTAACGGTAACGTTGACAGCAGGAACAGCAGGCGAAGAAGATTATGTAGAGACAGTATTAACAGTAACAATTTCAGCAGGTGATACGCAAGGCGTAGTAAACTTAGGAATTGTAGATGATAATATAGATGAAGCAACTGAAAGCTTAACCGCAGTAGGAACGGCAGACAATGCAACGACATCAAGTCCAGCAACAGTAACGATCTTAGACGATCCAACGGATACACCAACGATTGAATTAGGCGATGTAACGGTAACAGAAGGAACTGACCCAACGGCAGAAATTCCAGTAACGTTAAGCAACCCAAGTGATGAAGATGTAGAAGTAACGGTAACGTTGACAGCAGGAACAGCAGGCGAAGAAGATTATGTAGAGACAGTATTAACAGTAACAATTTCAGCAGGTGATACGCAAGGCGTAGTAAACTTAGGAATTGTAGATGATAATATAGATGAAGCAACTGAAAGCTTAACCGCAGTAGGAACGGCAGACAATGCAACGACATCAAGTCCAGCAACAGTAACAATTTTAGACGATCCAACAGATACACCAACGATTGAATTAGGCGATGTAACGGTAACAGAAGGAACTGACCCAACGGCAGAAATTCCAGTAACGTTAAGCAACCCAAGTGATGAAGATGTAGATGTAACGGTAACGTTGACAGCAGGAACAGCAGGCGAAGAAGATTATGTAGAGACAGTATTAACAGTAACAATTTCAGCAGGTGATACGCAAGGCGTAGTAAACTTAGGAATTGTAGATGATAATATAGATGAAGCAACTGAAAGCTTAACCGCAGTAGGAACGGCAGACAATGCAACAACATCAAGTCCAGCAACAGTAACAATTTTAGACGATCCAACGGATACACCAACGATTGAATTAGGCGATGTAACGGTAACAGAAGGAACTGACCCAACGGCAGAAATTCCAGTAACGTTAAGCAACCCAAGTGATGAAGATGTAGATGTAACGGTAACGTTGACAGCAGGAACAGCAGGCGAAGAAGATTATGTAGAGACAGTATTAACAGTAACAATTTCAGCAGGTGATACGCAAGGCGTAGTAAACTTAGGAATTGTAGATGATAATATAGATGAAGCAACTGAGAGCTTAACCGCAGTAGGAACGGCAGACAATGCAACGACATCAAGTCCAGCAACAGTAACGATCTTAGACGATCCAACGGATACACCAACGATTGAATTAGGCGATGTAACGGTAACAGAAGGAACTGACCCAACGGCAGAAATTCCAGTAACGTTAAGCAACCCAAGTGATGAAGATGTAGATGTAACGGTAACGTTGACAGCAGGAACAGCAGGCGAAGAAGATTATGTAGAGACAGTATTAACAGTAACAATTTCAGCAGGTGATACGCAAGGCGTAGTAAACTTAGGAATTGTAGATGATAATATAGATGAAGCAACTGAAAGCTTAACCGCAGTAGGAACGGCAGACAATGCAACGACATCAAGTCCAGCAACAGTAACAATTTTAGACGATCCAACAGATACACCAACGATTGAATTAGGCGATGTAACGGTAACAGAAGGAACTGACCCAACGGCAGAAATTCCAGTAACGTTAAGCAACCCAAGTGATGAAGATGTAGATGTAACGGTAACGTTGACAGCAGGAACAGCAGGCGAAGAAGATTATGTAGAGACAGTATTAACAGTAACAATTTCAGCAGGAGATACGCAAGGCGTAGTAAACTTAGGAATTGTAGATGATAATATAGATGAAGCAACTGAGAGCTTAACCGCAGTAGGAACGGCAGACAATGCAACAACATCAAGTCCAGCAACAGTAACGATCTTAGACGATCCAACAGATACACCAGTTATCGAATTAGGCGATGTAACGGTAACAGAAGGAACTGACCCAACGGCAGAAATTCCAGTAACGTTAAGCAACCCAAGTGATGAAGATGTAGATGTAACGGTAACGTTGACAGCAGGAACAGCAGGCGAAGAAGATTATGTAGAGACAGTATTAACAGTAACAATTTCAGCAGGTGATACGCAAGGCGTAGTAAACTTAGGAATTGTAGATGATAATATAGATGAAGCAACTGAGAGCTTAACCGCAGTAGGAACGGCAGACAATGCAACGACATCAAGTCCAGCAACAGTAACGATCTTAGACGATCCAACGGATACACCAGTTATCGAATTAGGCGATGTAACGGTAACAGAAGGAACTGACCCAACGGCAGAAATTCCAGTAACGTTAAGCAACCCAAGTGATGAAGATGTAGAAGTAACGGTAACGTTGACAGCAGGAACAGCAGGCGAAGAAGATTATGTAGAGACAGTATTAACAGTAACAATTTCAGCAGGTGATACGCAAGGCGTAGTAAACTTAGGAATTGTAGATGATAATATAGATGAAGCAACTGAAAGCTTAACCGCAGTAGGAACGGCAGACAATGCAACGACATCAAGTCCAGCAACAGTAACAATTTTAGACGATCCAACGGATACACCAACGATTGAATTAGGCGATGTAACGGTAACAGAAGGAACTGACCCAACGGCAGAAATTCCAGTAACGTTAAGCAACCCAAGTGATGAAGATGTAGATGTAACGGTAACGTTGACAGCAGGAACAGCAGGCGAAGAAGATTATGTAGAGACAGTATTAACAGTAACAATTTCAGCAGGTGATACGCAAGGCGTAGTAAACTTAGGAATTGTAGATGATAATATAGATGAAGCAACTGAAAGCTTAACCGCAGTAGGAACGGCAGACAATGCAACGACATCAAGTCCAGCAACAGTAACAATTTTAGACGATCCAACAGATACACCAACGATTGAATTAGGCGATGTAACGGTAACAGAAGGAACTGACCCAACGGCAGAAATTCCAGTAACGTTAAGCAACCCAAGTGATGAAGATGTAGAAGTAACGGTAACGTTGACAGCAGGAACAGCAGGCGAAGAAGATTATGTAGAGACAGTATTAACAGTAACAATTTCAGCAGGTGATACGCAAGGCGTAGTAAACTTAGGAATTGTAGATGATAATATAGATGAAGCAACTGAAAGCTTAACCGCAGTAGGAACGGCAGACAATGCAACGACATCAAGTCCAGCAACAGTAACAATTTTAGACGATCCAACAGATACACCAGTTATCGAATTAGGCGATGTAACGGTAACAGAAGGAACTGACCCAACGGCAGAAATTCCAGTAACGTTAAGCAACCCAAGTGATGAAGATGTAGAAGTAACGGTAACGTTGACAGCAGGAACAGCAGGCGAAGAAGATTATGTAGAGACAGTATTAACAGTAACAATTTCAGCAGGTGATACGCAAGGCGTAGTAAACTTAGGAATTGTAGATGATAATATAGATGAAGCAACTGAAAGCTTAACCGCAGTAGGAACGGCAGACAATGCAACGACATCAAGTCCAGCAACAGTAACAATTTTAGACGATCCAACGGATACACCAACGATTGAATTAGGCGATGTAACGGTAACAGAAGGAACTGACCCAACGGCAGAAATTCCAGTAACGTTAAGCAACCCAAGTGATGAAGATGTAGAAGTAACGGTAACGTTGACAGCAGGAACAGCAGGCGAAGAAGATTATGTAGAGACAGTATTAACAGTAACAATTTCAGCAGGTGATACGCAAGGCGTAGTAAACTTAGGAATTGTAGATGATAATATAGATGAAGCAACTGAGAGCTTAACCGCAGTAGGAACGGCAGACAATGCAACGACATCAAGTCCAGCAACAGTAACGATCTTAGACGATCCAACGGATACACCAACGATTGAATTAGGCGATGTAACGGTAACAGAAGGAACTGACCCAACGGCAGAAATTCCAGTAACGTTAAGCAACCCAAGTGATGAAGATGTAGATGTAACGGTAACGTTGACAGCAGGAACAGCAGGCGAAGAAGATTATGTAGAGACAGTATTAACAGTAACAATTTCAGCAGGTGATACGCAAGGCGTAGTAAACTTAGGAATTGTAGATGATAATATAGATGAAGCAACTGAGAGCTTAACCGCAGTAGGAACGGCAGACAATGCAACGACATCAAGTCCAGCAACAGTAACGATCTTAGACGATCCAACGGATACACCAACGATTGAATTAGGCGATGTAACGGTAACAGAAGGAACTGACCCAACGGCAGAAATTCCAGTAACGTTAAGCAACCCAAGTGATGAAGATGTAGATGTAACGGTAACGTTGACAGCAGGAACAGCAGGCGAAGAAGATTATGTAGAGACAGTATTAACAGTAACAATTTCAGCAGGTGATACGCAAGGCGTAGTAAACTTAGGAATTGTAGATGATAATATAGATGAAGCAACTGAAAGCTTAACCGCAGTAGGAACGGCAGACAATGCAACAACATCAAGTCCAGCAACAGTAACGATCTTAGACGATCCAACGGATACACCAACGATTGAATTAGGCGATGTAACGGTAACAGAAGGAACTGACCCAACGGCAGAAATTCCAGTAACGTTAAGCAACCCAAGTGATGAAGATGTAGATGTAACGGTAACGTTGACAGCAGGAACAGCAGGCGAAGAAGATTATGTAGAGACAGTATTAACAGTAACAATTTCAGCAGGTGATACGCAAGGCGTAGTAAACTTAGGAATTGTAGATGATAATATAGATGAAGCAACTGAGAGCTTAACCGCAGTAGGAACGGCAGACAATGCAACGACATCAAGTCCAGCAACAGTAACGATCTTAGACGATCCAACGGATACACCAACGATTGAATTAGGCGATGTAACGGTAACAGAAGGAACTGACCCAACGGCAGAAATTCCAGTAACGTTAAGCAACCCAAGTGATGAAGATGTAGATGTAACGGTAACGTTGACAGCAGGAACAGCAGGCGAAGAAGATTATGTAGAGACAGTATTAACAGTAACAATTTCAGCAGGTGATACGCAAGGCGTAGTAAACTTAGGAATTGTAGATGATAATATAGATGAAGCAACTGAGAGCTTAACCGCAGTAGGAACGGCAGACAATGCAACGACATCAAGTCCAGCAACAGTAACGATCTTAGACGATCCAACGGATACACCAACGATTGAATTAGGCGATGTAACGGTAACAGAAGGAACTGACCCAACGGCAGAAATTCCAGTAACGTTAAGCAACCCAAGTGATGAAGATGTAGATGTAACGGTAACGTTGACAGCAGGAACAGCAGGCGAAGAAGATTATGTAGAGACAGTATTAACAGTAACAATTTCAGCAGGTGATACGCAAGGCGTAGTAAACTTAGGAATTGTAGATGATAATATAGATGAAGCAACTGAAAGCTTAACCGCAGTAGGAACGGCAGACAATGCAACAACATCAAGTCCAGCAACAGTAACGATCTTAGACGATCCAACGGATACACCAACGATTGAATTAGGCGATGTAACGGTAACAGAAGGAACTGACCCAACGGCAGAAATTCCAGTAACGTTAAGCAACCCAAGTGATGAAGATGTAGATGTAACGGTAACGTTGACAGCAGGAACAGCAGGCGAAGAAGATTATGTAGAGACAGTATTAACAGTAACAATTTCAGCAGGTGATACGCAAGGCGTAGTAAACTTAGGAATTGTAGATGATAATATAGATGAAGCAACTGAGAGCTTAACCGCAGTAGGAACGGCAGACAATGCAACGACATCAAGTCCAGCAACAGTAACGATCTTAGACGATCCAACGGATACACCAACGATTGAATTAGGCGATGTAACGGTAACAGAAGGAACTGACCCAACGGCAGAAATTCCAGTAACGTTAAGCAACCCAAGTGATGAAGATGTAGATGTAACGGTAACGTTGACAGCAGGAACAGCAGGCGAAGAAGATTATGTAGAGACAGTATTAACAGTAACAATTTCAGCAGGTGATACGCAAGGCGTAGTAAACTTAGGAATTGTAGATGATAATATAGATGAAGCAACTGAGAGCTTAACCGCAGTAGGAACGGCAGACAATGCAACGACATCAAGTCCAGCAACAGTAACGATCTTAGACGATCCAACAGATACACCAACGATTGAATTAGGCGATGTAACGGTAACAGAAGGAACTGACCCAACGGCAGAAATTCCAGTAACGTTAAGCAACCCAAGTGATGAAGATGTAGATGTAACGGTAACGTTGACAGCAGGAACAGCAGGCGAAGAAGATTATGTAGAGACAGTATTAACAGTAACAATTTCAGCAGGTGATACGCAAGGCGTAGTAAACTTAGGAATTGTAGATGATAATATAGATGAAGCAACTGAGAGCTTAACCGCAGTAGGAACGGCAGACAATGCAACAACATCAAGTCCAGCAACAGTAACGATCTTAGACGATCCAACGGATACACCAACGATTGAATTAGGCGATGTAACGGTAACAGAAGGAACTGACCCAACGGCAGAAATTCCAGTAACGTTAAGCAACCCAAGTGATGAAGATGTAGATGTAACGGTAACGTTGACAGCAGGAACAGCAGGCGAAGAAGATTATGTAGAGACAGTATTAACAGTAACAATTTCAGCAGGTGATACGCAAGGCGTAGTAAACTTAGGAATTGTAGATGATAATATAGATGAAGCAACTGAAAGCTTAACCGCAGTAGGAACGGCAGACAATGCAACGACATCAAGTCCAGCAACAGTAACAATTTTAGACGATCCAACAGATACACCAGTTATCGAATTAGGCGATGTAACGGTAACAGAAGGAACTGACCCAACGGCAGAAATTCCAGTAACGTTAAGCAACCCAAGTGATGAAGATGTAGAAGTAACGGTAACGTTGACAGCAGGAACAGCAGGCGAAGAAGATTATGTAGAGACAGTATTAACAGTAACAATTTCAGCAGGTGATACGCAAGGCGTAGTAAACTTAGGAATTGTAGATGATAATATAGATGAAGCAACTGAGAGCTTAACCGCAGTAGGAACGGCAGACAATGCAACAACATCAAGTCCAGCAACAGTAACAATTTTAGACGATCCAACGGATACACCAGTTATCGAATTAGGCGATGTAACGGTAACAGAAGGAACTGACCCAACGGCAGAAATTCCAGTAACGTTAAGCAACCCAAGTGATGAAGATGTAGATGTAACGGTAACGTTGACAGCAGGAACAGCAGGCGAAGAAGATTATGTAGAGACAGTATTAACAGTAACAATTTCAGCAGGTGATACGCAAGGCGTAGTAAACTTAGGAATTGTAGATGATAATATAGATGAAGCAACTGAGAGCTTAACCGCAGTAGGAACGGCAGACAATGCAACGACATCAAGTCCAGCAACAGTAACGATCTTAGACGATCCAACGGATACACCAACGATTGAATTAGGCGATGTAACGGTAACAGAAGGAACTGACCCAACGGCAGAAATTCCAGTAACGTTAAGCAACCCAAGTGATGAAGATGTAGATGTAACGGTAACGTTGACAGCAGGAACAGCAGGCGAAGAAGATTATGTAGAGACAGTATTAACAGTAACAATTTCAGCAGGTGATACGCAAGGCGTAGTAAACTTAGGAATTGTAGATGATAATATAGATGAAGCAACTGAGAGCTTAACCGCAGTAGGAACGGCAGACAATGCAACGACATCAAGTCCAGCAACAGTAACGATCTTAGACGATCCAACAGATACACCAACGATTGAATTAGGCGATGTAACGGTAACAGAAGGAACTGACCCAACGGCAGAAATTCCAGTAACGTTAAGCAACCCAAGTGATGAAGATGTAGATGTAACGGTAACGTTGACAGCAGGAACAGCAGGCGAAGAAGATTATGTAGAGACCGTATTAACAGTAACAATTTCAGCAGGTGATACGCAAGGCGTAGTAAACTTAGGAATTGTAGATGATAATATTGACGAAGCAACAGAGAGCTTAACCGCAGTAGGAACAGCAGACAATGCAACTACTTCAAGTCCAGCAACAGTAACAATTTTAGACGATCCAACAGATACACCAACGATTGAATTAGGCGATGTAACGGTAACAGAAGGAACTGACCCAACGGCAGAAATTCCAGTAACGTTAAGCAACCCAAGTGATGAAGATGTAGATGTAACGGTAACGTTGACAGCAGGAACAGCAGGCGAAGAAGATTATGTAGAGACAGTATTAACAGTAACAATTTCAGCAGGTGATACGCAAGGCGTAGTAAACTTAGGAATTGTAGATGATAATATAGATGAAGCAACTGAAAGCTTAACCGCAGTAGGAACGGCAGACAATGCAACAACATCAAGTCCAGCAACAGTAACGATCTTAGACGATCCAACAGATACACCAATGATTGAATTAGGCGATGTAACGGTAACAGAAGGAACTGACCCAACGGCAGAAATTCCAGTAACGTTAAGCAATCCAAGTAGTGAGCCAGTAGATGTAACGGTAACGTTGACAGCAGGAACAGCAGGCGAAGAAGATTATGTAGAGACAGTATTAACAGTAACAATTTCAGCAGGTGATACGCAAGGCGTAGTAAACTTAGGAATTGTAGATGATAATATTGACGAAGCAACAGAGAGCTTAACCGCAGTAGGAACAGCAGACAATGCAACTACTTCAAGTCCAGCAACAGTAACAATTTTAGACGATCCAACAGATACACCAACGATTGAATTAGGCGATGTAACGGTAACAGAAGGAACTGACCCAACGGCAGAAATTCCAGTAACGTTAAGCAACCCAAGTGATGAAGATGTAGATGTAACGGTAACGTTGACAGCAGGAACAGCAGGCGAAGAAGATTATGTAGAGACAGTATTAACAGTAACAATTTCAGCAGGTGATACGCAAGGCGTAGTAAACTTAGGAATTGTAGATGATAATATAGATGAAGCAACTGAAAGCTTAACCGCAGTAGGAACGGCAGACAATGCAACGACATCAAGTCCAGCAACAGTAACAATTTTAGACGATCCAACAGATACACCAACGATTGAATTAGGCGATGTAACGGTAACAGAAGGAACTGACCCAACGGCAGAAATTCCAGTAACGTTAAGCAACCCAAGTGATGAAGATGTAGATGTAACGGTAACGTTGACAGCAGGAACAGCAGGCGAAGAAGATTATGTAGAGACAGTATTAACAGTAACAATTTCAGCAGGTGATACGCAAGGCGTAGTAAACTTAGGAATTGTAGATGATAATATAGATGAAGCAACTGAGAGCTTAACCGCAGTAGGAACGGCAGACAATGCAACGACATCAAGTCCAGCAACAGTAACAATTTTAGACGATCCAACAGATACACCAACGATTGAATTAGGCGATGTAACGGTAACAGAAGGTGATGACGCAGTAATTCCAGTAACATTAAGCAATCCAAGTGATGAAGATGTAATAGTAGAAATTACTACATCAACAGGAACCGCGGGAACAGATGATTACAATGAAACAACAATTACAGTAGTAATTCCAGCAGGAGATACAAGTGTAGATGTTGTAATCGGAACAATTGATGATGGAACAATTGAACCTGCAGAGACTTTCACAGTAAATGGAGAAGTAACAAGTGGAAATACAAATAATGAGACAGATACTTCAGTAGTTACAATAGAAGACAATGAAACAACACCAGTTGTAACAATTGGAGATGTAATAGTAACAGAAGGATCAGACATGAGTGTTGATGCTGTAGTTCCAGTAACAATTGATGTACCAAGTAGTGTAGATACAGTTATCGAGATTACACAGACATCAGGAACAGCAGGAACAGATGATTATATTGAAACAACAATAGTTGTAACAATCCCAGCAGGAGAAACAAGTGTAGATGTAACTTTAGAAGTATTATCTGATAATATTGATGAAGCAACAGAAAGTTTCATCTTAAATGGAGTAGTAACATCAGGAACAGCAACAGAAGTAAACAATGGTTCTGTAACAATTCTTGACGATCCAACAGATGTACCAACACTTGAATTAGGCGATGTAACTGTGACAGAAGGAGAAGATCCAGTAGCAGTAATTCCGGTAACATTAAGTAATCCAAGTGATGAAGATGTTGTTGTAGAAGTAGCTGTAACATCAGGAACTGCAGGAACAGATGATTATGTTGAAACAGTAGTGTCTGTAACAATACCAGCAGGAGAGACTCAAGGAGAAGTTGTTATAACAATTATAGATGATAATATTGATGAAGCAACAGAGACGTTTACCATCAATGGAACATCAGATAATGCAAATCCAAGTGAAACAGGAATTGTAACAATCTTAGACGATCCAGCAGATGTACCAACTGTAACAATTGGAGATGTAACTGTAACTGAAGGAACAGATGCAACAGCAGATGTACCAGTAACGTTAAGTAACCCAAGTGATGAAGATGTTGTAATAACAATTACTACATCAACAGGAACAGCAGGAACAGACGATTTTGTAGAAACAACAGTAACTGTAACAATACCAGCAGGAGAAACTATGGTTGTAGTATCAGTACCAATTTTAGATGATACATTGAATGAAGAAACTGAAACATTTGTTGTAAATGGAGAAGTAACTTCAGGAAACACAGCTAATGTAGATCCTAAAGGAACAGTAACTATATTAAACAATCCTGTTGAAGTAAATTTAGAAGTTGTAAAAACTGTAGATAATCTTTCACCAATGCCAAATGGTACTACTGAAGTAATGTTTACAATTACACTTACAAACCATAGTAACTTTGATGCTACTAATGTTGTTATTAATGAAGAATTACAATCAGGATTTACATATGTATCAGATGTTGCAGAATTAGGCGATTATGACCATACAACAGGTTTATGGACTGTAGGAACAGTACCAGCTAATTCAACTGTAACGTTATTAATAACTGTTATTGTTAATGATAATGCTAGTGGAAATTTAGATTACTCTAATACTGTAGAAATTCAAAGTTCAGATCAATTAGATACTGATGTTTCTGACAATGAGTTTACTGTAACATTAACACCAATTTGTTTAACTGTTTATAATGTATTCAGTCCAAATGGAGATGGTACTAATGATTATTTCAGAATCGATTGTATTGAAAACTATCCAGGAGCTACAATAAGTATCTTTAACAGATGGGGTAATACAGTTTATACTGCAACTGATTATAAGAATGATTGGGATGGAACTTCAAATGGAAGAGCTACAATTAGTGCAGGAGAGAAGTTACCTACAGGAACATATTACTATGTAATTGACCTTAAAAATGGTAGCCCAGTAATTAAGAGCTGGTTACAAATAGTACATTAATAAATATAAAACCAATACAAAACTTTATATAAGATGCGTAATTTTTTAAAACTATCACTGTTACTACTATTCATATCAGTAGAAGGGTTTTCACAACAAGATCCACAGTATACACAGTATATGTATAATACAATGAGCGTGAATCCTGCCTATGCAGGATCTCGCGGTCATACCACAATAACCGCTTTGGGAAGAACTCAATGGGTTGGTTTTGATGGAGCACCAGATACTCAAACATTAAGTTATGATACACCTTTAGGATTTTCTGGAGTTGGATTAGGAATCAACTTAGTGAATGATAAATTAGGTCCTTCACATGAGACTTATTTAGATGCTAATGTTTCTTATACAATTAGAACTGGTGAGGATGGAAACTTAGCTTTAGGATTAAAACTAGGAGGACGTTTATTAAATGTAGATTGGAGTAGAGGAACCTTTCAGAGTCCAGAACCAAGGTTTAATACCAATATAAACAACAAGTTTTTACCAACATTAGGAGCAGGAGTTTATTTTCATAAACCAAAATGGTATGTAGGTTTAGCAGTACCAAACTTTATAAGAACAGATCATTACGATGATAATATAGAAAGTATAGCTGTAGAGCGTTTACACTTCTTTTTAATAACAGGTTATGTTTTTGATTTAAGTGATGATATTAAGTTTAAACCAGCTGCATTATTAAAAGGAGTACAAGGAGCACCATTATCATTAGACATTTCAGCTAACTTCTTGTTTAATGAAAAGTTTAGAGCAGGATTAGCTTGGAGATGGGACGATTCTATAAGTGCATTATTAGGTTTTCAAGTAAGCGATGGATTAAACATTGGTTATGCTTATGACTTAACAACATCAAACTACAGTAATTATAACTCAGGAACTCATGAAGTAATGTTACGTTATGAGATATTTAGAGAAGGACCAGTTAAATCACCAAGATTCTTTTAACCCTTATTTTATGAAAACAAAACTATTATATATATTAATGTTAGCTTTTGCTGTTCAATGTTTTGGACAACGTAAATATGCTGCTGATCAATATTTTAAAGAATACGCTTATACTAAGTCTGCAGATTTATATAAAGAAATCTTTATGAAAGGAGATAGTTCTAAACTTGTTTTAGAGCGTTTAGGAGACTCTTATTATTATAATACTCAAGCTTTAGAATCTGAGTTATGGTATAGTAAGTTAATTAACAATTATGGATCTGAAGTTTTACCAGAATATTATTTCCGTTATGCGCAGGCATTAAAAAGTAATGGAAATTATGAAAAGTCTGATGAAATTATGAAAAAATTTCGCAGCCTTAAATCTGATGATACAAGAAGTGAAGATTTAGCATCAACTCCAGATTATGTGTCTGCATATAGTGATAATGATAAAGAGTTAATTAATATACATAATGTATCTATTAATACGCAGTATTCAGATTTTGGTGGTTTTATAGATAATGAAGAATTTTACTTTGCTTCTTCATCACCAAAAGCGTCTTCAAGAAATAGGTTATATAAATGGAATAGTCAGCCTTTTTTAGATCTATATAAAGCGGATATTCAAGTTCAAAAATTTGAAGATGCAACTGATGAAAGTATTTTAGAATTATCTGATAAAGATTTATTGAATAGTAACATTAATACGCGTTACCATGAAGCTAATGCAATCTTTACTAAAGATTCTCAAACAATGTATTTCACCAGAGATAATTATGATGGAAGACGTCGTGGAAAAGATAAAAACCGTGAAACTCATTTAAAATTATATAAATCAACGTTAAAAAATGGAAAATGGTCAAATGTAGAAGAACTACCTTTTAATAGTAAGGATTATTCTATTGGTCATCCAGCATTAAGTGTAGATGAAAAAACATTATATTTTGTTTCTGATATGCCAGGTGGAATAGGAGCAACTGATATTTATAGTGTTTCTGTTGATGGAGAAAACTACGGAGTACCTACAAACTTAGGAAAAGAAATTAATACAGAGGGTCGCGAAATGTTTCCTTTTATTAGTGAAGATAATGTTTTCTATTTTTCATCAGATGGACATTTAGGTTTAGGTGCGTTAGATATTTTTGAATCAAAAATTACTAATAATTCTTTTTCAAAAGTAAAAAACATTGAAGCACCATTTAATAGTAAAATGGATGATTTTGCTTTTATTGTAAACAAAGAAAAAAATAAAGGTTTTTTCTCTTCTAATAGAGAAGGAGGTAAAGGAGATGATGATATTTATAGTTTCATGATTTCACCTAAACCAATAAAACCTTGTATGCAAAGCCTTAACGGTATAGTTACTGAAACTATTACAGGTAATATATTACCATTTGCAACCGTAAAACTTATAGATACAGTAGGTAAAGTTATTGCAACTAAACAGTCTGATGCTCAAGGTGCTTATAGTTTTACAGAAATTCCTTGTGAATCTTCTTATACTGTACTAGGAGAAAAGAAAAATTACAAGTCTGATAGAAACTCTGTTACAGGAACAAAAGAAGATGGTAAGGTCTTAAAAGCTGATTTAAGTTTAGAAGCATTAATTATTGGAAATGAAATTGTAATTAACCCTATTTTCTTTGATTTTGATAAATTTAATATTAGAGACGAAGCTGCTTATGAATTAGAGAAAATTGTTTCAGTATTAGAGAATAATCCTAATATGGTTATTAAGATTGAATCTCATACAGATAGTAGAGCTACTAAAGCTTATAATAGAAGATTATCAACAAATAGAGCAAAATCTACTAGAGATTATATTGTTTCAAGAGGTATAAGTTCAGCTAGAATAGAAAGTGCTATTGGTTATGGTGAAAGTCAATTATTAAATGACTGTAATGATGCTAATATGGATAAATGTTCAGAAGCAGAGCATCAAAGAAACCGTAGGTCTAAGTTTATCATTGTTAGTGGAAATATAAATAATGTAAAAGTAAATGATCCTAATGCCGTTCCTTTAAAGAAAGTTGATCCAAAACCTGGAAGATATTAGAGTGAGAATAATTCCCTCCTCTATTCTTCACTTTTATAACTCCAACAGAAATGTTGGAGTTTTTTTATTAATTTATTAAAGAGAAAAGCCTGATAAAAATAACATTTATTTTTATCAGGCTTTTTTAATTTGACTATATTAAAATTTTCTACTGCACGCTAATAAAGTGTTTTTAAGTAACATTGCAATGGTCATTGGTCCAACACCTCCCGGAACTGGTGTAATAAAGGCAGCTTTTTTAGAAACACCTTCAAAGTCTACATCTCCAACTAATCTAAAACCACTTTTTTTATTAGAGTCTGCTACACGTGTTATTCCTACATCAATTACAGTTACATTATCTTTTACCATATCTGCTTTTAAAAACTCTGGAATACCTAGAGCAGCGACAATAATATCAGCTGTTTTTGTGATTTCAGCTAAATTTTTAGTTCTACTATGACAAAGTGTAACTGTTGCATTACCAACTTTACGCTTTTGAGATAACAAAATACTCATTGGACTTCCAACAATATGACTTCTCCCTAATACAACTACATTTTTACCCGATGTTTCTACATTATAACGATCTAATAATTCTAAAATACCAGAAGGAGTAGCTGAGATGAAAGTAGGTAAGTTTAGTGCCATTTTTCCAACATTGGTTGGATGAAATCCATCAACATCTTTATCTGGATCAACTGCCATTAAAATTTTCTGTTCATCTATATGTTTAGGCAATGGTAACTGAACTATAAACCCATCAACATCTTTATCAATATTTAAAATGTTTATTTCATTTAACAAATCATCTTCAGTAGTATTTTCAGGCAATCTTATTAAAGTAGATTCAAATCCAACTCTTTCACAAGCTTTTACTTTTGCATTTACATAGGTTAAGCTTGCTCCATCATTACCAACTATAACAGCTGCAAGATGTGGTGTTTTTTGCTCTCTTCTTTTTAATTCAGAAACTTCTAAAGCAATCTCTTCTTTAATATCTGCTGAAGTTTTTTTACCGTCTAATAATGTCATTTTTAATATTGTTATGTTGTGTTTATAAAACAAAAAAGAAGCCGTAGCTTCTCTTTTTTTATTTCATTCCTTGCATCATTTGCATCATTTTCTTTCCGCCGCCGCCTTGCATCATTTTCATCATTTTACTCATTTGAGTAAACTGTTTCATTAATTGATTAACTTCTTGTACACTAGTACCAGAACCTTTTGCAATTCTCTTTTTTCTACTTGCATTTATTGTTGTTGGTTCGCTTCTTTCTTTTGGAGTCATTGAATGAATGATTGCTTCAATACCTTTAAATGCATCATCATCTATATCTACATCTTTCATAGCTTTTCCTGCTCCAGGAATCATACCAACAAGATCTTTCATAGATCCCATTTTTTTAATTTGCTGAATTTGTTTTAAGAAATCATCAAAACCAAACTGATTTTTAGCAATTTTCTTTTGAAGTTTTCTAGCTTCTTCTTCATCAAATTGATCTTGGGCACGTTCTACAAGAGAAATTACATCTCCCATTCCCAAAATTCTTTCTGCCATACGATCTGGATGAAAAACATCAATTGCTTCCATTTTTTCTCCAGTACCAATAAATTTTATTGGCTTATCTACTACAGATTTAATAGTTAATGCTGCTCCACCACGAGTATCACCATCTAACTTTGTAAGTACAACTCCGTCAAAATTTAATAAATCGTTAAATGCTTTTGCAGTATTAACAGCATCTTGACCCGTCATAGAATCTACAACAAATAAAGTTTCTTGCGGATTTACAGCTTTATGAATATTAGAAATCTCAGTCATTAAAGCTTCATCTACAGCTAAACGACCTGCGGTATCTATAATTACTACATTTTTACTATTCGCTTTTGCATGTGCAATTGCATTTTTAGAAATTTCTACTGGATCATTGTTACCAACTTCAGCATAAACATCTACACCAATTTGTTCTCCAACAACTTGTAATTGGTTTATTGCGGCTGGTCTGTATACATCACAACCAACTAATAAAACTTGTTTTGCTTTTTTAGTTTTTAAATAGTTTGCTAATTTTCCTGAAAAAGTTGTTTTACCAGAACCTTGTAAACCAGACATTAATATGACAGTTGGCGAACCACCTAAATTAATACCAACAGTGTCTCCACCCATTAACAGCGTAAGTTCGTCTTTTACCAACTTTACCATTAATTGACCTGGGTTTAATGTTGTTAATACATCTTGACCTAAGGCTTGTGTTTGTACTTTTTTAGTAAATTCTTTAGCAATTTTAAAGTTAACATCGGCATCTAAAAGTGCTCTACGAACTTCTTTTAAAGTTTCTGCAACGTTTACTTCTGTAATTTTACCATGCCCTTTAAGGGTGTGTAAGGCTTTATCTAACTTTTCGCTTAAATTATTAAACATAAAATTTGTGTTCTTTTTTGGAAACACAAATATACTACTTAGTACTAAGTTTTAAGAATGTAAGGTGTAGTTTTTTGTTAATCTTCTTTAGAAATTAGGCTTATAATAAAGTTAATAAGATGGATAAATACTGAAATTACGAATAAAAGTAGACTACAGAATAAAATTATATTAATGATATCGGCTTCATTTTCAGTTTTTACATTATCTATTTTAAGTATGTAAATAACAAATAAAATTAAAGATAAAGTCTGAAACAGTATATGAATAATAGTTAACCATTTTTTAGATCTTTTCTTAGCCCAATTTAAAGCGAAGTAATTTAAACCCATTAAACTGAAAAAAACAGCCATAATAAGAAATGTATTCCAATAATTTATAGAAAAATCTCCACCATAATAGGCAATTTTTAAAGAATTGTTTTTAAAAATGAACCCTAAAATAATACTGACTGGAATTAATCCGAAGAAAAAAAAATGAGGTTTTTCTGCTATTTTTTTCATCTATTTAGATGAATGTTTTTCTTCTAAAATGGTAGTATGATGTTCAGTATGGTAAGCCGTCCACATTATAATTTCTCGCAATGGCATTTTACCCATTAATGGATGCGGAAGTATTAATGTATCTAAGTTTTTATCTTTTAGTTTTAGAGTTTTGTATTGTAGTTTTTTATTCTGAATTTCTAATGTAGAAAGTAATTGCTTGTATTTTTTTTCTGATGGAGTTTTAACATTAATATTAAATGCTCTTGCTTTTTCTTGATTTACAATTAACTTATCTTGATATTTTTTTACAACTTCATTATAAGTTCTAACTTCTCTGTTTGAAGTTCCAAATTTTGATTTCAATATAAATGAAGGAAAACTTAATGCATTGTTTAGTTTTTGAATTGAGTTAACTAGGTGTTCAATATGTTGCCCAGTTGTCCATTTTCCTTCAGGACCTTTTTCAAAAGTATCTTCGGGTTGTTCTTTTAACCAATCAAAAAGTTGTTGGTGTTTATCTTCTAATAAATTTACAATAGATTCTTTATTCATATAAATGAGTCTTGGAAATCTAAAGATAGCTAAATTTAATTAAGGTTTTTTTACTACTTCGGAATAAAATTAAGTGCAGCACCATTTATACAATGACGTTTTCCTGTAGTTTTTTGCGGGCCATCATCAAAAGAATGACCTAAATGACCACCACAAGTATTACATTTTAATTCGGTTCTTGCATAGCCCAATTTATAATCTACATCTAATGCAACGTTTCCTTTAATTGCTCTATCAAAAGAAGGCCATCCAGAACCCGAATCAAATTTATTTTTAGATGAATATAAAGGAGTATTACATGCAGCACAATTATAAGTTCCGTTTGTGTAATTCTTATCCAAAGAACTAGAAAAAGCTCTTTCTGTACCAGCTTCCCTCAATACATAATATTGCATCTTGGTAAGTGATTCTTTCCATTCAGCATCAGTTTTTGTAATTTGATACTTAGATTTTTCATCAGATTTATTTTGTCCTTTTAGGGTACAGTTTAAAAATAAACTAAGTGTAATTAATAGGATACTATTTCTCATAAGTTGTTTTTAATAATAAAATTTACGGCTCGATTCATTGTTTCTTTATTACGTAAAATTTTGGTGTGCCCAAGGCCATTTGTAATAAGTAAAGAACCCTTCTTTAAATTCTGACGAATATTATGCGCACAACTTACAGGAACGTCTCCATCTTTACTATCGTGAATAACCAAAGTTGGAATTTCTACTTTTTTAGCAGCGTAGTTAGCTGAATAATTATCTAAATTTATTTGTAACTTTTTATTAAAATAATTAGTCATTTTTTTAGCAATAACAGGTTTCAATCCTAGATTAGCTATAAAACGTTTTGTAATATTAGAAATTATATCTGCCGCGCCAATAGTTACTAAAGATTTAAAAATTGCTTTTTCTGCTTGTGTGTTAAGTATTGCCATTCCTCCAAAGGAATGACCAACAGCTGCTTCAAAAGGACCAAACTCATCATTAATTTTTTTAATTGTTTCTACGTATTCAATCATATTGGTTGTTTTTCCTGTAGATTTTCCATGAGCAGGAGCGTCAAAAGAAATAACCATATAACCTTTTTCTAATAATTTATCAGCAACCATAAAAAGTTGTGTACTTCTACCAGCCCAACCATGTGCTAATAAAACTTTCTTTTTAGAATACCCGTAAGATAAAACATGAATTTTTCTATCAATAGCATCCACAAAAAGTTTTTTCTTTTGTGCACTTTTTGCCATCGCAATTTCTCGCTTAGGCGTTGCGTGTTTAATAGGAGTAATTAATAATTTTATAGCAAGCCAAGTTGTTAACTTTAAAGATATAAACTGAATAGATTTACCTGTCACTTTAACAAACTTCGGAATTTCTAGACTAGGTTTTAAGGTATTTGTATTTTCTAAAATACTCATTAATAAAATTTTTTAGGTAAAAATAGAATTTGTAACTTTATAAATCGAATTTTATGAGTGACTTTTTTTTAAAAAGAGGTCATAATAATATAGATATTCTAACAATTTTAAATCAAAATAAATGAAAAAATTAATAGCCTTAGCATTTATCTCAATCTTATTTATTGAATGTAGTACGGTACCAATTACTGGAAGAAAACGTATAAACTTTGTAAGTGATGCTGAAATATTACCTTCTAGTTTTGCTCAATATGCAGGATTTTTAGAAGAAAATAAATTGTCTACTGATGCAGCAATGACTAATGAAATAAAAACTGTTGGAAGAAATATTTCTGCAGCCGTAGACAGGTTTATGAGAGCAAATGGTATGCAATCAGAAGCAGATTCTTATCGTTGGGAATTTAACTTAATTGAAGATAAAACCGTAAATGCTTGGTGTATGCCAGGAGGAAAAGTAGTTTTTTATACAGGAATATTACCAATTTGTGATAATACAAATGGTGTTGCTGCTGTTATGGGCCATGAAGTAGCACATGCTTTTGCCAAACATGGTCAAGAGCGTATGTCGTCATCTCAGATTCAACAATTAGGTGGTATGGCTGTAGCTATTGGAACTAATGGAAATAAAAAATCTGAAATGTGGAATATGATTTACGGAGTAGGTTCTCAACTTGGAATGTTAGCTTTTAGTAGAACACATGAAACTGAAGCAGATAGATTAGGTTTGGTTTTTATGATAATGGCAGGTTATGATGGACCAGAAGCTGCTGAAGTTTGGGTTCGTATGAGTCAAAGAGCTAGTTCTGGTCAAGCACCACCAGAATTTATGAGTACACACCCTTCTAATGAATCAAGAATTAAAGACTTAAGAGCTTATTTACCAACAGCAAGATCATATGCAGCAAAGTTTAACAAACAAGGTACAGCTGCTAATTCAACTTCAACAAAGAAGTAAGAAAAATAGAATTACTATATTGCAAACCATTCTTAACTTAGTTAAGAATGGTTTTTTTATGTGTAAATTGTTGTAAAGTAGTAAATTAACATAAGTGTATGTTTAAAATAGGTGATAAAAAATTAATTAATGGTTGGGCTTTTTACGATTGGGCTAACTCTGTGTATTCTTTAGTTATTAGTACAGCTGTTTTTCCGTTGTATTATACAGCTATTACTGAAGGAGAAAAAGTTTGGTTTTTTGGAATAGAGTGGGAGCATCCAGACAGTTTATATAGTTATGCACTGTCATTTTCATTTTTAATTGTTGCTCTTATTTCTCCTATTTTATCTGGTATTGCAGATTATACAGGTAGCAAGAAAAAATTTATGAAATTTTTCTGTTGGATGGGCGGTTTATCGGTAATGAGTTTATATTTTTTCGATGGAATAGATACTGTTTGGGTTGGTATAATTTTTACCATATTAGCAAGTATAGGTTTTTGGGCAAGTTTAGTTTTTTACAATGCTTATTTACCCGAAGTAGCACTTCCAGAGCAACAAGATAGAGCAAGTGCAAAAGGTTTTATATATGGATATACTGGTTCTATAATTTTATTGATTATCAATTTAATATTAATACAGATGCCAGATACTTTTGGAATAACAGCTGGTATGGCTTCAAGAATTTCCTTTGTTATGGTAGGTCTTTGGTGGATTGGTTTTGCCCAAATTACTTTTAAACGTTTACCTGACGATATTTACAACAAACAACCAGACAATGATTATATTTGGAAAGGTTTTCATGAATTAAAAGTGGTTGCAAAAGAAGCAATGAATTATCCTACTTTAAAAAAGTTCTTAATTTCATTTTTCTTATTAAGTATTGGAGTACAAACTATAATTTTAATGGCAGCAATCTTTGGCTCATCAGAATTAGGTTTGCCAGCTATGAATTTAATTATTACAATTCTATTAGTGCAAATTGTTGCTATTGCTGGAGCATTTATTTTCTCAAGATTTTCAGAAAAATGGGGAAATATAACAGCTTTAAAAGTTACCATTGCAACTTGGATGTTGGTTTGCTTTGCAGCTTTTATGTTAGATAAAAACCAAGAAAATGTAGAAATGTATTTTTATGGTTTAGGTGTATTATTAGGTTTAGTACAAGGAGCAATACAATCTTTAACACGTTCTACCTATTCTAAATTACTGCCAGAAACGGAAGATCATGCAACTTATTTTAGTTTTTATGATGTAACTGAAAAGATAGCAATTGTATTAGGTACTTTTGTTTATGGATTTTTATACTCACTAACTAATTCTATGCAATGGTCTGTATTGTGTATGGCAATTTTCTTTTTAGCATCGTTTATAATTTTAAGTACAATGAAGAAAACTAAGTATGTAGAGTAAGATTATAAAAAGATAAAGCATAAAAAAACTCGCAACCATCGTTGCGAGTTTTTTTATAAATCAAGTTTCTGAAAATTTAAAAATCCAGAAATCTAATAATCTAAATTATTTAACATCCATTAATTCAACATCAAAAATAAGTGTTGCATTTGGAGGTATAACACCACCAGCTCCAGTTGCTCCATAAGCTAAATTAGAAGGGATTACAAAACGAGCCTTATCGCCAACTTGTAATAACTGAATTCCTTCATCCCAACCAGAAATTACTTGACCAACACCAACATTAAAATCTAGTGGTTGCTTACGTTTGTAAGAAGAATCAAAAACAGTTCCGTCTAATAATTGCCCTTTATAATGTACAGAAACACCAGCGCCTTTTGTAGCTTGTTTTCCTTCACCTTTTTGTAAAATTTGGTAACGTAAACCACTTTTAGTTTCATTATAACCGGCAGCAACAGAATCTAACAACTCTTTTTGTTTAGCTTTTTCTTCAGCTTCACGTTTTTCACGAGATCCTTCAAAAGTTCTAAACGCTTCAACAGCATTAAACGCTTCAGCTTCTGCACCAACTTTAATAATTTCTACAGACATATCATCTCCTTGTCCAATAGCATCAACAACATCTTGCCCTTCAACTACAGAACCAAAAACCGTATGCTTATTGTCTAACCATGGAGTAGGAACGTGGGTAATGTAAAACTGACTTCCGTTTGTTGCTGGTCCAGAATTAGCCATTGCTAATTTTCCAGGAGCATCGTGTTTTAAATCTGGGTGAAATTCATCATCAAATTTATAACCAGGATTTCCAGTTCCTGTTCCTTGTGGGCAACCACCTTGAATCATAAAATCTGGAATTACTCTATGAAATTTTAATCCGTTATAATATGGAGTTCCTTGGTCTTTTACTGAGTTTTCTAAGTTCCCTTCAGCCAAAGCCACAAAGTTACCAACCGTTCCAGGAGTTTTTTCTTCTTCTAATTTTACTAAAATATCACCTTTAGATGTGATGAATTTTGCGTAGATTCCGTTATTCATTGTTCTTTTATTTACTATTTAAAATTGTATTTATTTGGGCGCTCGAGCGGGCTTTCCGTTATATCTTTTACTCATTCTTCGTAAAAGGATGCCACTTCAATCCCTAGCGCAAATTTAGTTCTTTACTTTTAAAGTTGATAGGTTAAAACTTAAACCAACACTTAACATATTAGAATTCACATTACCAAATGGCGAATAATACTTACCACCAGAAGCTAAAATTGAAATCCTATTATTTACATCATAACTTAAACCAATTGCAGGTTTAACAATTATACCTTCATCTGTATCTACACCTGCGCCGCCACCAGCTCCAGCCATAAATTCAGCAAAAGCACGCATTTTAGCATCTAAAAATCTAGGACTGTAAACTCCTAAACCAACCATTCCGTGTGCATAACCACCAGAACGACCACTGTAAGCAAAACTAGCTTCACCAGTTACATACAGCCATTTATTAAAATCGAAACTTCCTTTTAAAGCTATCAATTGTAAATCTATTGCAGTAGCGTTAAAAACATCATCTGTTTTGGCAACACCAAAATAACTCTGATTTTGAATTTCTAAACGTATTCCTCGTGTAGAAAAAGTAGTTTCTTCTTTAGAGTTTGTACCTCCATTTAAACCATAATATTTTATTCCGCCACCTAAAGTATATGCTTCTAAATCTCCAGCAATGGCTCTATAATAACCACCGTGAGCGCTAAATGCTAAGTTTTTACTTAGTTTTAAATCAAATCCAGCTGATGGATAAATCATTAATCCACCTTCTGGAGCAACACGTCCACCAGCAGCACCAATTGCTAATTTTCCAAAAACATTTAGTCTTTCAGATTGATACGGATGATAACCAGCACCTAAAAATAAATCCATGAAACCAGCACGTAAACCTTTGTAAATGGCATCTGTATGTGCAAAAATAAAAGTGTTATCACTTACATATTTTTGATATTCAAAGCCTAAGACATACAATGTTTCTGTTAAAGGATCTCCGTTATCTTTTTTAGAATTTCCTCTTGGAAAAAAGAAATCGAAACGTACTTGTTGTGCGTTTTTAACAGCAGGTTTACTCCAGAAGTTATCCGAAGAAAGGTTTTTTGCTATAAAAGTTTGTTGTGCTTTGTCATAATCGGTAAAGCGTAAAACACTTGGTATTTCAACAAAAAAGGAAACCGAATTACTTTTTATTTCTCCAGAATAAAAATTTAGATGACTGTATTGTATCCCGAAGGAGTAATTGTTTTTCTTATACTGTAAACCAATATTCGGATTTATAAAAGCGCCGTCATTTATTAAATATCTATAGCCTCCGCCACCACCAAAATGGAAGTTTGCATCAAAATATAAGTTTTTATACAATTGTTTATGTACACCTAATTCTGCTCCCAATGTAAATAAACCACCTTGATCTCCAGTAACTGCGGCATGAAATGCAACGCCACCATATAACCAATCATTAAAAGGAATTTGATAATGCAAACCCATTAAACCCATAGTTCCATCTAAATCTGGAAATTTATCGGTAGGCATTTCAACCGGAATAAAGTTTATACGTACTTTATTGTTAAGTTCTGTTCCTTTTAAAGTTGACAAATCTTGCCCAAAAGAGAAAAAAGAAAAGAGAACAAAGAGAAGAGAGGTAATAAAATACTTCTTTCTTGTTTTTAGCTTCTTCTTTCTTATCTCTTCTATTTGCCTACTCAAATTCACTTGTAAAATGTAGTTTTACCGTTGGATATTTACTTTGTGTCATTTGAATAGTAAAAGCAGAATCAGCTAAAAAGACCAACTTACCTTCTTTGTCTTTTGCTAAATAACGCTGTTTAACACGCTTAAATTCTTTAAATTCTTCGTTTTTAGGGTCTTCTGGTTGTACCCAACAAGCTTTGTGAACAGAAATGTTTTCATAGGTACATTTTGCACCATATTCATGTTCTAATCTATATTGTATAACTTCGTATTGAAGTGCTCCAACAGTACCAACAATTTTTCTACCATTCATATCCATGGTAAATAATTGTGCAACACCTTCATCCATTAATTGGTCTAAACCTTTATACAATTGTTTAGCTTTCATTGGATCTGCGTTGTTTACATAACGGAAATGCTCTGGAGAAAAACTTGGAATTCCTTTAAAGTTTAATTGTTCTCCTTCTGTTAACGTATCACCAATTTTAAAGTTTCCAGTATCGTGTAAACCAACAATATCACCAGGAAATGATTCGTCTACAATTTCTTTCTTTTCAGCAAAAAAGGCATTTGGACTAGAAAATTTCACTTTTTTACCATTTCTAACATGTAAATATGGAGCGTTTCTTTTAAAAGTTCCAGATACAATTTTTACAAATGCTAATCTGTCTCTATGTTTAGGATCCATATTTGCATGAATCTTAAAAACAAATCCTGTTAGTTTTTCTTCTTTAGAATCTACTAAACGCTCTTCTGCTTTTTTAGGTTGTGGTGTTGGTGCAATTTCAATAAATGCATCCAATAACTCCTTTACACCAAAATTATTTAAAGCAGAACCAAAAAATACAGGTTGTAAATCTCCAGCTAAATATTCCTCTTGATTAAAATCAGGATAAACTTCTTCAATTAATTCTATTTCTTCTCGTAAAGTATTTGCAGCTGTTTCACCTACAATTTTATCTAATTCTGGGTTAGAAAGATCGTTAAATTCAATTCCTTCAGATATAGTTTGTTTGTTTTCAGCAGAAAAAAGATTTAGTTTCTTTTCCCAAATATTATAAATTCCTTTAAAGTCGTAACCCATTCCAATAGGGAAACTCATTGGTGTAACTGTTAAACCTAATTTTTGTTCAACTTCATCTAATAAATCAAAGGCATCTTTTCCTTCTCTATCTAATTTATTGATAAAAACGAGCATTGGTATTTTACGCATTCTACAAACTTCCACCAATTTTTCGGTTTGTGGTTCAACACCTTTTGCAACATCAATAACAACAATAACACTATCTACAGCGGTTAAAGTTCTAAATGTGTCTTCAGCAAAATCCTTGTGACCTGGAGTATCTAGAATATTTATTTTTTTGTCTTTGTAAATAAAAGCTAATACCGAAGTAGCTACAGAAATTCCACGCTGACGCTCAATTTCCATAAAATCGGAAGTAGCTCCTTTTTTAATCTTATTGTTTTTTACGGCTCCTGCTTCCTGTATGGCACCACCAAAAAGTAATAATTTTTCTGTTAAGGTAGTTTTACCTGCATCTGGGTGAGAGATAATTCCGAAAGTTCTTCGTTTTTGTATTTCTTGTAAAAAAGACATGTATAAAAATTAGTGTGCAAAGATACGATTTACAAGTGCAATTATCAATCTAAAATCTCAACTTTCATAGGAATGTCATCATCTGGCCATTCTCCAGGACCAACTTTTACATTTGCAATTTTATTAATAGTAGAAAACCCAGAAATTACATGACCAAAAACGGTGTGTTCATTATTTAAATGATGTGCTCCATTTCTATTCTGAACTATATAAAATTCAAATGGAGTAGAGAGTTTATTTGGATTGTCATCCCATTCTCTGGCAGAAGCTAAAGCGCCATATCTATGCCTTCTATTTTTTCTGAATTCAGGTTTTAGTAAGTAGTTTTCGTATTTATAACGAGTTTTCGATTTTTTAAAATCCTCAGAATCACCTCCCTGAATCACAAAGTTTTTAGCAACTCTATAAAACACCGTATTATCAAAATAACCAATTTTTGTTAAGAAAATAAAACTGGCTCTGTGTATTGGAGTATCGTTGTAAAGCTGTAATTTAATGTTCCCAAAACTGGTTTTTATTAAAACCTTAGTCTCTTTATTTTTGTTTCCGTAGGCAGTTAAAAATTGATTAGTATTTTTTCTGTTTAGAGAATCCCAGGATTTTTCTTCAACCTTAAGAACTCTTTTTGTTTCTTTTTTAGGTAATACTATCGTTTTGGTTTCGCTCTTCGTTTCCGTTTTTTTGTCACTACTGCAACTTATTGATAGCGCAATGATTAATAGAAGTGTAATATGTTTTAAGAATTTCATATAAAAGATAAGCTACAATTTCGATAGGCAAATATAAATAACTATGGACTGATTTTTGTAAGTTTGTGTTTCATATTTTAGTATGCAAGAAGAACAGGTAATTTTAGTAGATAAAGACGATAATCAAATTGGATTAATGCCAAAGATGGAAGCGCACGAAAAAGCTTTATTACACAGAGCATTTTCAGTTTTTACATTTAATAATAAAGGAGAATTACTTTTGCAACAAAGAGCTGCAGAAAAATACCATTCGCCTTTATTATGGACAAACACGTGTTGTTCTCATCAACGAGATGGAGAAACAAACTTGGAAGCGGGTAAACGTCGTTTACAAGAAGAAATGGGGTTTGTTTGTGAATTAAAAGAGATTTTTTCTTTTATATATAAAGCACCGTTTGATAATGGTTTAACGGAACATGAATTAGACCATGTAATGATTGGTAGTTATAACGACAAACCAATTATAAACAAAGAAGAAGTTGAAGCTTATAAATGGATGACTTTAGAAGCTGTTAAAAAAGATATGTATCAAAATCCACAAGAATACACAGCTTGGTTTAAAATTATTTTTGAAAAATCTTACGATAAACTAACACAATATGCCTAAAGTTACTGTACATAGAAAAGCGCATTTTAATGCAGCACACAGGTTGTATAGAAAAGATTGGTCTGATGCTAAAAACACTGCCGTTTTTGGCAAGTGTAGCAATCCAAATTTTCATGGACACAACTACGAACTAATTGTTTCTTTAACCGGAGAAATAGAAGAAGAAACAGGTTTTGTGTATGATTTAGGTAAACTTAGAGAATTGATTAAAAGTGAAGTTGAAGAGGCATTAGATCATAAAAACTTAAATGTAGAAGTTCCTGAATTTAAAGACCTAAACCCAACAGCAGAAAATATTTCGGTTGTTATTTATAATAAATTGAAAAAACATTTACCTACAAATTTAACCATAGAAATTACATTGTACGAAACTGCAAGAAACTTTGTAAGCTATAAAGGAGAATAAATGGCAAAAGTTAATTTCTATACTCAACAAAATATCTGAATTGTTAGAGGTTTTTATAAAGTAATTATTTCTATTTCTTTGCTTCGAGTTCTTCCACCAATATAATAATTAAAACTTACTCATAATAGACTTTATTCTGTATAAAATCAGAATTTATAAATATGTATCTTTGAGTCTAATTTTTTATCATTCTTTATGAAAATTATTGCCATGATTCCTGCGCGCTATCAAGCGTCTAGATTTCCAGGAAAACTAATGAAAGATTTAGGAGGAAAATCTGTAATTGTTAGAACGTATGAAAGTGCTATAAAAACAAATTTATTTGACGAAGTATTTGTAGTAACAGATTCAGATATTATCTTTTCTGAAATTACAAATGCAGGAGGAAAAGTAATAATGAGTATAAAAGAACACGAATGTGGTTCAGATAGAATAGCGGAAGCTGTTCAAAATATGGATGTAGACATTGTTGTAAATGTACAAGGAGATGAGCCTTTTATTGATGAAATTTCTCTTCAAAAATTAATTAATGCTTTTAAAAAGGATGTAAAGAAAGAAATTGATTTAGCATCGTTAAAAGTAGCACTTACAGATAAGTCAGAAATTGAAAACCCTAATAATGTTAAGGTAATTACAGATGTAAATAATTTTGCTATTTACTTTTCTAGAAGCGTAATTCCTTTTCACAGAGATAAAGAAATACAAGTAAAATATTTTAAACATAAAGGTGTGTATGCTTTTAGAAAAAAGGCATTGTTAGATTTTTATACAACTCCAATGACACCTTTAGAAGCAGCTGAAAAAATAGAGGCAATTAGATATTTAGAAGTAGGTAAAAAAATAAAAATGATTGAAACTTCTGTAGAGTCTATTGGAATTGATACTCCAGAAGATTTAGAAAAAGCTAAAAAACTTTTTTTAAATGTATAAAGACATTAAGGTTATTGCTTTTGATGCAGATGATACGCTTTGGGTTAATGAAACTTATTTTAGAGAGGCAGAACACGAGTTTGCAAAATTACTTTCTAAGTATGAAACTGAGAATAAAATAGACCAAGAGCTTTTTAAAAAAGAAATAGAAAACCTTCCATTATATGGTTACGGAGTTAAAGGTTTTGTACTTTCTATGGTTGAATGCGCTTTAGAATTATCTAATTATAAAATTAATCAAACGACAATAGATAAAATCTTAAAGATTGGTAAAGACATGCTTGAGAAACCTATCGAATTGTTAGATGGAGTAGAAGAAGTACTTCAAGAATTACAAGGAAAATATAAATTAATTGTTGCAACTAAAGGAGATTTATTAGATCAAGAACGAAAGTTAGAAAAATCTAATTTGCTAAAATATTTTCATCATATTGAAGTAATGAGTGATAAGAAAGAAGCAGACTATATTAAGTTAATCAAGCATTTAGATATTAATCCGTCTGAATTATTAATGATAGGAAATTCTTTAAAATCCGATGTTTTACCTTTGTTGAAAGTAGGGGCAACTGCAATTCACGTTCCTTTTCATACAACTTGGGCGCATGAAGAGGTTTTAGAAGAAGAAAAGTCTGAAGAATATAAAACAGTGGTAAAAATTACTGATATTTTAAAATTTATATGAAATATTTAGATATTGAAAGTTGGAATAGAAAACAACATTTTGAACATTTTAGAACCTTAGCCGACCCAACATTTTCTTTAGTTGTAAATGTGGACGTTACTAATGCTTTTAGGTATTCTAAAAATTCCGATTATTCTTTTTTTATTCTCTATTTACATGCTTGTATGAAGGCAATTAATGCTGTCGAAAACTTTAAATATAGAATAGAAGGCGATAAAATAGCTATATATAATACCATTAATGCATCTGCAACAATAGCTAGAAAAGACAATACTTTTGGGTTTTCTTACATTAAATTTTCTGAAGATATTATTGAGTTTTATGCTAATTTTTTACAAGAAAAAGAAAGAATTGAAAATTCAACAGCTTTATTCCCAAATGAATATTCTTTAGGTTGTATACATTGTTCAGCATTACCTTGGGTAAATTTTACAGCACATAAAGAACCTTTTTCTGGAGATAAAGATAATAGTGTTCCGCAATTAGCTTTTGGTAAAATTAAAGAAGAAGAAAACAAAATTTTAATGCCAATTGCAGTAAATGTAAATCATGCTTTGGTAGACGGATATCATATTGGTTTATTTTTTAATAAATTTCAAGAAGAGTTAGATAATTTCAACTAAATTTGCAACTTATAAATAAAACATATTATGGCAAGCATAAAAAATTTAAAAAAAGATATTAATTATACATTAGGAGATATTATTGATTATACTTTAGATGTTTCAATTTTAAAAAATGAAACTGAAAAAGGAAATGCAATTATAGACGAGGCTATTGAAACTTTTGATAGTTTAATTGCAAAGGTTCATGCTAAAGATGTAGAAAATAAAAAAGCACATTATAAAGCTGTAGGAGCAGAGTTAGAAACAAAAGCTAACGCTTTAATAGCTAAAGTAAACGGTTTATAAATAATTATTTATAAATTTTTTAACAATCCGATCTTTATATAAAGGTCGGATTTTTTTATCTTTATACAATAATAATAAAGCTATTTCGTTTTATAAATAGTTTGTAATTAATACATTATAATAATGGCAAGAGCAATGTTCGAGTATACCAAAACGGTACTTAAAAAAGTAAGTTTCAATTCAGACTTATTTTGCAAAGAATTAGAAAAAGCTTTACAAAGATTATTACCCTACGAAGTAAAAGAATTAACCATTTGGTTACAGCAGTTTACTTCAAATAAACCAGAGTTATATATTTGTATGGCATTAATAAAGAAATAAAAAAAAGACCGCAATTGCGGTCTTTTTTTTATTTCTTAGTTTTATCTTTTTTTTCTCTATACTTTCTAAGTAATTTTCGATGAAATTCCTTTTCAGCAATTTCCAATCGTAGCATTTTTTTATAAGATAGTACTTGAGTTACCTCGTCAAAAAAATCTTGTTTGTTTTGATAAGCAGCTTTGTCTAGTGCTATAATTTTTTCCGTTATTTCTTTTGCATCTTTTTCTTTAATTATTTCAATGCCACCTAATTCTTTAAGCTTTTTCTTTAACGCTATTCTTTCTTTATAGCGTAAATCCATCATATTATTGTCGAACTTATTGTATAACGGCCAAAATTTTTGAGCTTCTGCCTCAGTGAGTTCTAATTGCTCAGTAATAAAAGCTATTTTTAGTGCTTTAATTTTTTCTTTACTTCCTTTTTTTAATTGCGCATTAGCAGAAAATGCTAAAACTAAAAAGGTAATTGTTACTATTATTTTTTTTATCATTTTATCTCGTTTAATAAAGTTGAAGGATCAACTGCGTTTAAATATTCTTCTAAACTATCTTCTTCGATACTATTTTCTGATAATATATTTTCTTCAAAATCAGAAGCTTCAAAAACCATTGCTAAATCAGAAGAACTAATATTTTCGTTGTTATTATCGTACCAAAAATCAATATCAGTAATTGTTATGTCATCAAACGTTACCGTTGAGTTAGAAAAGTAAGTAAGACCAATAAATAATAAAACAGATGCAGCTGCAGCAGTTGGTATAATTTGTAACATTCTTTCTCTTAAAGAAATTACTTTAGTTTCTTTCTTTTCTATTGAAACTTTGGCTAAAATCCTATCTTCTAATGTTTCAAAGTAATTGCTAGGAACTTCTAGTTTGTGTTCGTTAGGAATTATTTCAGATGAAAGCGTAGTAAAAACAGCATCTTCAATGCCTTCAAAATAATTCTCAGGTGTAGAAAAACCATTTTCCAATCCTACTTTACTTCGGATAAATTCTTCGCTATGTTCTAAATTGTTGTTCATCTGTTACTTAGACTTCAGTTTTATAAAAAGGTTTAATCTACGCTTGATTTTATATATTCTTCAATTTTTTTTACTGCATGATGATAAGATGCTTTAAGGCCTCCAACAGAAGTTTCTAAAATTTCAGATATCTCTGTATACTTTAAATCATCAAAATATTTCATATTAAAAACAAGTTGTTGTTTTTGTGGTAAAGTTGCAATAGCTTTTTGTAGAATTAGTTGAATTTCTTCACCACTAAAATTAGTGTCATTTACAATGCTAGATGCATTTTCTTGTTGCCACTCTTCAATATCAACATTGTTTTCTTTGGCTCTTTTATTTATAAAAGTTATAGCTTCATTTGTGGCAATTCTATACATCCAAGAGTATAATTTACTATCTGCCTTAAACTTATCTATATTTCTAAAAATTTTTATAAATGTGTTTTGTAAAACATCATCTGCATCATCATGAGAAATTACAATCTTTCTTATATGCCAATATAAGCGTTCTTTATATTGAGATATAAGTACACGAAAAGCACGTTCTTTAGTTAGAACATCTTGTAGTTCTTTAACAAGTGTAATTTCTTCTGTCAATCAGAGGTGTTTTAAATTAGACGACAAAAAAGATAAAAGGTTTAAGTTGGGTATAACTTATTTTTTAATTCTTTTACGAGTAAAACCAAATAAACGATTTGTTTTAATCATTTCAGAAACTCCTTCTGGTAACATTGCTTCCCAACCATCTTCATCGCATTTTATCATTCTTAAAACTTCGCGAGAAAAAATATCTAAAATTTTAGGATCAAAATCATCTATATTAACAAGTTTACCATTGTTTTTAAAGAACTTATAAAGCTCTTTCATACGTGGATGTACTTTTAAGTTTTCACTAGTAATATATTCTCCAGATTCTTGATCGTGATAAGGATACATATAAACTTTTAAATCTCTGTAAAAAAGTTTTCCGAAGGCTTCTAAAATACCACCACTTAAATGACGGTAATATTTTTCATCAAAAATTTGGATTAGGTTGTAAACTCCCATTCCAAGTGCCATTCTTTCTTTAGTAAACTCACTAAAATATTCTACCAATTTAAAGTATTCTTGGTAGTCAGTAATCATTACATTTTGCCCTAAAGAACAAAGTAGTTCTGCCCTGTCTAAGAAATCTCTCTCATTAATTTTACCTTCTGCACGTAGGTTACTTAATGTAATTTCAAATATAACTTTAGTGTTTTCTGGATCTACTTTTTTCTCAGCAAAAAAGAGTGCTTTAGATTTTTCAAACATATCCATATTCACTTTAGTAACAGGTCTAAAGCTTCCACGCATTGCCAAAATATTCTTTTTATAAAGAACTTGAGCTGGTAATAAGTTGTTTCCGTCAGGTCCAAACATTACTGCATTTGTCATTCCGTTTTTTACTAATTGTAAACTCATTAAACGATTGTCTACATACATAAAACGTGGTCCAGAGAAATTAATCATATCAATTTCTAGCTGATCTTTATCTAAATTGTCATAGAAAGATTTTACTAATTCCTTCGGATTATCATTCATATAAAAAGCACCATAAATTAAGTTTACACCTAAAATACCTAGTGTTTCTTGTTGTAAACGAGCATCTGTTTCTTTAAAACGAATGTGTAAAACAATTTCATTATAATCTTCTAAAGGATCTAGTTGAAAACGAAATCCAACCCAACCATGCCCTTTAAATTTCTTAGAGAAATTAATTGTGGCAACAGTATTGGCATAACTAAAAAATAATTTATCAGGATGTTTGTTACGGCTTAATCTATCTTCAATTAATTCAATTTCATGAACTAACATCTTTTTTAAACGAGTTTCGGTAACATATCTACCGTTTTTTCCAACTCCATAAATAGCATCAGAGAAATCTTTATCGTAGGCGCTCATTGCTTTTGCAATAGTACCAGAAGCACCACCAGCTCTAAAGAAATTACGGACAGTTTCTTGTCCTGCACCAATTTCTGCAAAGGTTCCGTAGATATTTGCATTTAAATTAATACGAAGCGCTTTGCTCTTTGTACTTGGTACACTATTAATTTCTTGATCTCCTTTTAATATTATTGCCATTATGTTTGTTTGTTATGATAACAAATGTACTAAAATTAGAAGGTATCAGTCAATTTTTATCTTATTTTTGTAGGAATGAAATTAACATTTTTAGGCACAGGAACTTCTACAGGAGTTCCAATGATAGCAAGTAAACATCCTGTAGCAAAATCTAAAGACCCAAGAGATAAACGTTTACGGTCTTCGGTTTTAATTTCTTGGAAGAATGTTAATTATGTAATTGATACTGGACCAGACTTTAGGCAGCAAATGTTACGTGAAAATGTTACGTCTATTAACGGAGTTTTGTTTACACACGAGCATGCAGATCATGTTGCTGGTTTTGAAGAAATTAGACCTTATGGTTTTCAAATGGGTGAAGTTCCTATTTATTTGACTGAAAGAGTTTTAGGTTCGTTAAAAAAGCGATACGATTATATTTTTGCTACAGAAAATAGGTATCCAAGTGCCGCAAATGTAAAGCCTATTATTATTTCTCATAAAGAGAATTTTGTGTTGGATGGAGTAGAAGTGATACCTATTGAAGTGATGCACGGAAATTTACCAATTTTGGGATATCGATTTGGAAATATTGCTTACATAACGGATATAAAAACCATAAGTGAAGAGGAGAAAAGTAAACTTAAAAACCTTGATTTTCTTGTGGTTACTGGTTTGCGAAAAGCACCTCATTTCTCCCACTTTAATATAGATGAAGCTTTAGCTTTTATTGAAGAATTACAACCTGAAAAAGCATATTTAACACACATTAGTGAACCTCTAGGTTTTCATGCAGATGCAGAAAAAGAATTGCCAGAAAATGTTTTTTTAGCTTATGACGGTTTAGTTTTAGAATAATTTTCACCACATAGTTACATAGAAAACATAGTAATTAATATTCCGTAAAGCCAATATGAACTATGTTTCTATTTGGTCATTTTTTTGAAATTTTAGCCTAATTTTTTCAATGAATAATTTTTGAATGTTACTTAAATATAAATATTTCTAAACGAAAGAATTGGCACAACAATTGACTTCTATAAGTGAATTAGTATTTTAATTATCACTTAAGCTACTAGTATTCAGAATTTTATAAAAATAACAACAAAATTTTAAGAAATTTTTCTTGAAATTCAATGTCAGATTGACAGCAAAATATACAGATGAGTAAATCGAAAATAATACATTTAGACAGTTTGTCGCTTCAAGATATGATGAATGAAGATTCGGAATTAATTCCGTTAATGACACCAGAAGACGAAGCGTTAATCAACAAAGAAGAAGTGCCGGAGATTTTACCAATTCTTCCGTTAAGAAATACCGTTTTATTTCCAGGAGTTGTAATTCCAATTACAGCAGGTAGAGATAAATCTATTCAACTTATAAAGGAAGCAAACAAAGGCAATAAAATTATTGGTGTTGTAGCGCAAAAGAACGAAGAGGTAGAAACTCCAACAGGAAAAGACATTCATACAACTGGAGTTGTAGCGCAAATTTTGAGAGTTTTAAAAATGCCAGATGGTAACACAACCGTTATTATTCAAGGTAAAAAACGTTTCGAAATTGAAAATATCATTCAAGAAGAACCGTATTTAAAAGCAGTTGTAAAAGAAGCTGTTGAAGAACGTGAGGTTGACGACAAAAAAGAATTTAGAGCAATTTTAGATGCAATTAAAGAGCAGGCTTTAAAAGTTATTGAAGAAAACCCAATGTTGCCTTCAGAAGCTTCATTTGCTATAAAAAACATTAAAAGCGATTCGTTTTTAGTGAATTTTATATCTTCAAATATGGATTTAAGTGTTGCGCAAAAACAAGTTATTTTAGAAAAAGATAATTTAAAAGAACGTGCATTATTAACACTTAAGAACTTAAATAAAGAGTTGCAAAAATTGCAATTAAAGAATGATATTCAGTCTAAAACACGTTCAGATTTAGACCAACAACAACGTGAGTATTATTTAAATCAGCAGTTAAAAACCATTCAAGACGAATTAGGTGGTGTTTCTAACGATCAAGAGATTGAAGAAATGCGCGCTAAAGGAAAAACTAAGAAATGGAAAAAAGAAGTTGCTGAAACTTTTGAGAAAGAAATAAATAGATTAAAACGTATGAATCCGCAAATGGCGGAATACGGCGTACAAAGAAACTATTTAGAATTGATGTTAGATTTACCTTGGGGAATATATTCCGAAGATAAATTCGACCTTAAAAAAGGACAAAAAATTCTTGATAGAGATCACTTTGGTTTAGAAAAAGTAAAAGACAGAATTATAGAACATTTAGCAGTTTTAAAGCTTCGTGGAGATATGAAGTCGCCAATTATCTGTTTATATGGACCTCCAGGAGTTGGTAAAACTTCGTTAGGGAAATCTGTTGCAGAAGCATTAGGACGTAAATATGTGCGTATGTCTTTAGGTGGTTTAAGAGACGAAGCAGAAATTCGTGGACACAGAAAAACTTACATTGGTGCAATGCCAGGACGTTTAATTCAGAATTTGAAGAAAGCAGGAACTTCAAATCCAGTTTTTGTGTTAGATGAAATAGACAAGTTAAGTAATAGCCATCAAGGAGATCCTTCTTCAGCAATGTTAGAAGTGTTAGATCCTGAGCAAAACGAATCTTTTTACGACAATTATTTAGAAGTTGGTTACGATCTTTCTAAAGTGTTATTTATAGCAACGGCAAACAATTTAGGTCAGATTCCGTGGGCATTACGCGACAGAATGGAACTTATAAATGTTACCGGTTATACGATTGAAGAAAAAATAGAAATTGCTAAAAAATATTTGTTACCAAAACAATTAAAAGAACACGGTTTAACAGCTGAACATTTAAAGTTAGGAAAAGCACAGATAGAAAAAGTAGTAGAAGGTTATACAAGAGAATCTGGCGTAAGAGGTTTAGAAAAGCAAATAGCAAAAGTGGTGCGTTTTGCCGCAAAATCTATCGCTTTAGAAGAAGAATATGATATTTCTTTAACCAATGAAGACATTGAGAAAATTTTAGGAGCAGCACGTTTAGAGCGCGATAAATACGAAAACAATGATGTTGCAGGAGTGGTAACCGGTTTAGCGTGGACAAGCGTTGGAGGCGATATTTTATTTATAGAATCTATTTTATCTAAAGGAAAAGGAAACCTTTCTATAACAGGTAATTTAGGTAAAGTAATGAAAGAATCTTCTACCATTGCCATGAAATATATCAAGGCAAATGCCGAGGTTTTCGGTATAAAACCTGAGATTTTAGAAAAGTACGATGTTCATATTCACGTGCCAGAAGGCGCAACGCCAAAAGATGGACCAAGTGCTGGTATTACCATGTTAACCTCTTTGGTTTCTGTGTTTACGCAACGTAAGGTGAAGAATAAATTGGCTATGACAGGTGAAATTACTTTACGTGGAAAAGTGTTGCCAGTTGGCGGAATTAAAGAAAAAATATTGGCTGCAAAGCGTGCAAATATTAAAGAAATTATTCTGTGCGAAGAAAACAAAAAAGACATAGAAGAAATTAAAGCAAGTTATTTAAAAGGCATGAAGTTTCATTATGTAACCGAAATGCACCAAGTAATAGACGTTGCGCTTACAAAGCAAAAAGTTAAAAACGCTAAGAAATTAGCCTAACTAAAAAAGCCTCTCAAATCTGAGAGGCTTTTTTTATGCTTAAAATTTGATTCTTTTTTAAGAAGCTATTTCCTGCTTTTCGCTATATCTTTTTGTGAAAAACAAAAAGGATGCCGCTGCAATCAGGGCTAAACTTGTTTGCTAATTTTCAGCAAAAATATAAGCGTATTTAATCTTTATTTTTAGCGAGTTCGCTAACGCCGCGAGGCTAAATTTAGTTTTTGAAATTGGAAGATACGCAGTATTTTTCAATTTCAAAAACTAAATTTAGCCGATGATGTGTGCAGTCCCGAAGGGCTGCGCATGTCATCGGCGAAGCCGCGCGGCGATGGGATGCAAAAGACCGAAGGTATTGCATCCCATTGTAAAAGAATATTCACAGTTTTAATTGTTAATATTCAACGTTAGCGAATTTACCCAAAAATAAGTTTAGAATCAAACTAAATTTTATAAGCACCTGATCTTTGAATACTATAAAATAAGTTATTCCTTCTCATAATCATGGACAAACGTAATCTTTGGACTGCTTGCCATTAAGTTTGGGTTTGTGCCTTCAATTCCTTCTGGTATTGGTTGGTTGCGTGTTTTGTAATAGCTTACCCAACTTGGCATTGGTTTTCCTGTGCTGTCGTTAAATGTCATTGGATTCGTAAGAAAAGGATTTTCTTCTTTTGATAAACCTTGAGAAGAAAACATCTTATACACTAATTCCGAGCAATAATATGAAGTATCATCCCATAAAAAAATCTCGTCGTAAGGCGTGTTAATTCTTTCTAATCCATAAGTAATTGCATTAGCAATATAAGGTTGGTAATAATCATCTAACCTTGCAACCGTAGTTTGAGATTTATCTAATTTACTTTTATTCCTATTTAAAAACTTTTTTAAAGGAGTTTGGCAAATTCCTTCTTTTGGTATTGCTTCTACAACAAACCATTCTCCATCTTTTTGCATTGCCACTCCAACATGCGAATAGTTTTTAGAAACAGAAGTTGCTGTTACATCTTTAATAGCAGTATCAACTTCGCCAGTTCCCGTGTTTTGAAACAGTAAATCTCCTTGTTTTAATTGAAAAGTGTCCTTTTTTTGATTGCTATTGCAACTGATTAATACAACAGAAAATATAAGAAGAATATAAGTTTGCTTTAGATTTTTAGACATGATTGTTTTGTTGTTATTATTGTAATATATAAAAATATCCACAAGGTTAATTGTGGATATTCATTAAATAGTAAGTAAAAAGCTATTGATATATTAAATACCTAATTCTCTTTTAACTGCACTCATTAAGTTTGTTCCATCTGCTAATAACAATCCAGAACCTTCTGTTTCATCTAAAACATATAAAAAACCTTGAGCTCTAGCCACCTTTTGTATCGCAGCCAATGCTTTTTCTTGAATTGGTTTTGTTAAATCTATATATTTTGCCTCTGCTGTCTTTTGAGCTGCTGCTTGCGCTTCTTGTATTCTTCTTTCTAACTCGGCTAGTTCTTTTTTTCTAGCTTCATTTTCAGCAGTAGTTTTATTAATTGCATCGTTTTTGTATTGTGTTAATTTATTTCTGTATTTTGTTACTGATGCTTGTATGTCATTTCCTAAAGATTCTTGAAGTTTATCAAATTTACTTTTAGCAACTTTCATTTCTGGCATAGATGAAATTAGCTCTTGTGTATTAATATGTGCTACTTTAGTTTGTGCATTTGTATAAATTACAGCTCCAAAAAGGAGTGTAATTATTAGTAATGCTTTTTTTAATTCTTTCATGATTTTTATTAATTTAATTAGGGTTGTAATATAATAAAAATACCTACAAGGAATTGAACCTTTTTTAGGTTGTTTTGTTCTAGAAATCTTAATTTAAAAAAGCTAACCAAATTATATAATTTGGTTAGCTTTTTTAATAATAAAATATAAAGTTTACTTATATCTCAAACTGTACGCCAACAACAATATTTCTTCCAGCGTTTAAAATTCCGTCTTGTTTTAAACGAGATAAATGGTTTATGTATTCCTTGTCAAATAAATTGTTTACTGAAATATAAGTGTTAAACTTTGTTTTACCAATTGAAACATCGCCACCAAAAGCTAAGTTTAGCAAACTGTATGCATCTGTTGAAGTTTCAAACTGACTTACATTTTCTTGCGCAAACGTGCTATGTAAACTTAAAGAAGCATAACCTTGTTGTAACCAGTTATTTAAATTGAACTCAGTTCTAAACGTATTTTTCCAAGTATTTGCAGGAATTAATGGTAAATAATCTCCATTATCTTGTTTACCAATTACGGTTTCAAAAGTACTTTCTAAATGCAACCAATCTAACGGATGTGGATGTAAATGAAAACCAATTTCTGCTCCATATAATTTTGCGTCTTCTTGGATATAAGTATAAACTGGCGCGCCATCTTCAATTTCTCCCGTAGGATTTAAATAAATATAATCGTTTAATTGATTGTAAAATCCGTTTGTAAACAATTCAAAATGTTCTGTTGCATATTCTAAAGCAATATCAACTTGTGTATTTTTCTCGTTGATTAAATCATTGTTTCCAATTTCAAATCGGTTTGTTCCATGATGTACTCCATTTGATGTTAATTCTGCTAAATTGGGTGCTCTAAACCCAGAAGCAAGGTTAATTCTTGCTGTAAAATTATCAGAAAGCGATGTTTTAAATCCTAAAGAACCTGTAAAACTATCGTAAGATTTATCAATTGCGTTAAAAATGTGAACTTCATCTTCGTGGGCAACTTCGTGATATTCTGTAGTAATTGCTCTGTTATCAAAACGAATTCCGGCTTGAATAGTGTTTCTATTCCAACTATAATTAGCTGTGGTAAATACGCCAAAATCATTAATTGTTGCATTCGGAATTAATAACTCTTCACCAAAATTTGTATTTGTTTGATTTAAACCCTGTACACCAACTAATAGTTCAACTTTACCTAATTTTGGTAAATAATATTTAGCATTATAGCTAAACGTTTTCAATTTCATGTGTAAAGCAGCTTCTTCATGTTCTTCATGCTCATCATGATCGTCGTCATGATCATCATCACCATGTTCATCATGGTGTTCCTCAAATTCTTTTCTATCATTAAAAGTGTACCCTAAATCGATATCTAACTTAGAATTTCCGAAGAAAAAGTGATTGTGTAAACTTATAATGTGATTATCAATTTCTTGAAACGGTTCAAGCGGATTTGTGCTTGTAGATTGTTCCATAATTCCTTCCTCTGGAATACCTAATTTAGAATTGTTAAAATTATAACGTAATTCCGAAGAAAAAGAAGTTTTATTATAACCAACACCTAACTTTAAATCTTTTTCTTTAAAACGAGTATTGGTAACTCTTTGGTCTGTTGGAATTTTATAATCTGAGTGAAAAGCATAAGTTCCACGCGCTAAAAATTTCCAATCATCAGTTGAAGTTTTTAAAGCTAAAGAACTATTACTACCTAATGTATTGCTAAAATAACGCTGACTTGCTAATACTTGTGTGTCATTATCTTTGGCAAATTTTTCGGGGTTAATATATAAAACACCACCTAAAGCGTCCGAACCATAGAGTAGAGATGCAGGGCCTTTTATAACTTCAACACTTTCTACACCATTATCGCTAATTCCTAATCCGTGCTCGTCTCCAAATTGTTGGTTTTCTAAACGAATTCCTTGTGTGTACACCAAAACTCTATTACCACTTAAACCTCTAATTACAGGTTTTCCAATAGATGTTCCTGTAGATATTTGAGAAACTCCTGCAATATTTGTAATTCCTTCAGATAAAGTTGTTGCACCCGTTTTATGTATTGCTTTAGCTGATAAACGTTCAACTTTCATCACGTTTTCCGATTGCAATTTGTTAAATGGTGTTGAAACTATAATTTCATCCATCATAAAAACGGCTTCATCTAATTGCAAATCAAAAGTTTGATTTTCAGATGAAAAAATAAAGTTCTTTGAAACTGTTTTAAAACCTAAATAACTAAAATTGATGGTTATTTTTCCATTAGGAATATTTTTAAACTTGTATGTTCCGTCTTCTAAAGTAGTAGTCCCTTTATGTAGTTCTGTTGCATAAACTTCTACACCTAATAAAGCATTGTTGTTTTTATCTGTTATTTTTCCTGATATTGTATTTTGTGCGTACGCACTTGTAAATCCTATTAAAAATAGGAATTTGATATAAAATTTCATTGTAAATTATTTTACTGTTTATAAAAAAGAGTTCTTTTTCGTAGCGTTTAAACAGTGAAATTTGGTGGGCCTCGAGAGGTTTTTTTAGATATAAAAACAACGGTAATTTGTTGAGGTTGTTCGTTATAATCTTGAGAATAAAAATGAGTTGGAATTACTGTATAATCTGTAGTATTTCCGCTTGAATAAGTTTCTAAAATTTGATGAAGATCAGAACAATCTAAATCTTTTTCGTGTACGTGATGGTCAGTAATAGATTTACAAACAGTGTGTTCATGATTTTCTATAGCATGCGCAGCCTGTATTGCTAAAGGTATTAGCAATGCAAAAATAAATAATACTGCAATATGTTTTTTAACTGTCTTAATTTTACTTTACTTTAAAAACGGTACCGTCTTGTTTAAAATTACTGAAACCAATTTTGGCAGTAAAGTTATACGTTGTGTCGGTAACTTTAGTTATTTGAACAAATATAGGATCTTTATCTAAATCGCTCTTTGGCGATTTCATTTTTAAGGTATAGAAGAAACTATTTTTCCATTTAATATATAAGGTGTCAATGTGTTTTGTTTCTTTTTCAAAAGAAGTACTATCGTTAGAAACACTAACTTTCTTAATGTATTGTTCAATTTGTAAACTATCTTTTCTAATAATTGTAGTTTTTCCATAACCATCTCCAGCAGGAATTTCAAAAACACCATATTTAAATCTTGACGCGTCAACATTTTTTTCTGGAGCACATGATGAAATTAACAATAAAACAATTATTAAAAAAGATAGTCTAAACATATTATATTCCTGTATAATTACTTGGTGTTATTGCTTTTAGTTCTTCTTTTATGGTTGAAGATACTTCTAAAGTGTCAATAAAATTAGCAATTGATTTTTGATTAATTTTTTCGTTAGTTCTTGTTAAACCTTTTAAGGCTTCATACGGATTTGGATACGCTTCTCTACGTAAAATTGTTTGTATTGCTTCTGCAACAACCGCCCAATTGTTTTCTAAATCTTGTTCAAACTTTTCTTTATTCAACAATAATTTATTTAAACCTTTTAAAGTTGAAGAAAAACCGATTAATGTATGCCCAAAAGGAACACCAACATTACGTAAAACAGTACTGTCAGTTAAATCACGTTGTAAACGAGAAACTGGTAATTTTGCTGAAAGATGCTCAAAAATTGCGTTTGCAATTCCTAAGTTTCCTTCAGAATTTTCAAAATCAATAGGATTTACTTTGTGAGGCATTGCTGAAGAACCAACTTCGCCTTCTTTAATTTTTTGTTTAAAATAATCCATAGAAACATAGGTCCAAACATCTCTGTTTAAATCTATTAAAATGGTATTAACACGTTTCATGGCATCAAATAAACTTGCCATGTGATCGTAATGTTCTATTTGAGTTGTTGGAAAAGAATGGTGTAAACCTAAAATTTCTTCAACAAAATTAGTTCCAAAAGCCTTCCAGTCAATATCTGGATATGCAACTTTGTGTGCATTGTAGTTTCCTGTTGCACCACCAAATTTAGCTGCATGTGGTACGTTTTGTAAAAACCAAACTTGTTGTAATGTACGTTCTACAAAAACAAAAAACTCTTTTCCTAAACGAGTTGGAGACGCAGGTTGTCCATGCGTTCTTGCCAACATTGGAATATCTTCCCATTCTTCAGAAAGTGCTGTTAATTTAGACGTTAATTGATCTAAAGAACCGTAATAAACTTCTTCCATTGCGTCTTTTATAGATAACGGAATTGCAGTATTATTAATGTCTTGAGAAGTTAACCCGAAGTGGATAAACTCTTTGTATTTCTGTAAGTTTAAGCCATCAAATTTTTCTTTGATAAAATATTCAACCGCTTTTACATCGTGGTTTGTTACTTTTTCAATGTCTTTTATGCTCTGCGCATCTTCCGAAGAAAAAGAGATGTATATGTTTCGCAAATCTTCGTAAAGATCTGTATTAAAATCTGCTAATTGTGGTAAAGGGATTTCGCAAAGCGCAATAAAATATTCAATTTCTACTTTAACACGGTATTTTATAAGTGCTTCTTCAGAAAAATAATTAGTAAGTTCTGCTACTTTACTTCTGTATCTACCATCAATAGGTGAGATTGCGTTTAATTGTGTAAGATTCATGTTGTTGTGTTGCTAGCCGCAAAAATAGCAAATTTAGTAGCCTATTTCCTTAATAAAATAATAAATTATCTAAAAACTTTTCGTTTTATAATCTTAATTTCATTTTTAGCTTCTAAGTTTTTAACGGCTCTAATTACTGTTTCTACTCTAAGCCCTAAAATATCGGCAATTTGTTGTCTTGTGTGGTCTACTTTAAAGGTGAAATTTCCTGTTATTTTATGTACATCATCTTTTAAATAATCAATAAAACGAAGTACGCGATGTTCGGGTTCTTGACTTGAAATTTCTGAAGCAATTATAGCTTTGTAATACAGCCTATTAGCTAAACTTTTTGTGATGTTTAAATGAATTTCAGGGTGTTGATATAACAACTTTAAAAGGTTGGTTTTTGGCAATACTATAATGCTGCTTTCTGAAAGTGTTTCAGCATTTGCCGGATATTTTACATCAATAAATAACGGAGGTTCGCCAAAACTTTGCCCTTTATAGAAAATACCTTGAATAAATTCTTTTCCGTCGTCATTAAAATTATTCATTTTAACAGCTCCGCTAATTATTTGATAGTAATTTCGAGCACTTTCGTCTTGATTAAAGATAATTTCATTTTTAGAATATTCTTTAATTATTGCTCCAAATTCCTGTAAAAGTTCTTCGTTTATCATTATGATTTAAGTCATAAGTTTATGATAGCATAAATATATAGTTTTGAATTTTTAAAACAATAAAAAATGGAATTAAAAGATATTGAAAATAGAGAAGACGTGTTTTTATTAGTATCAACTTTTTATGCTAAAATTAAAAAAGATGATTTTATTGGTCCAATTTTTTTAAAAGCAATACCAGAACCTGAATGGAATCCTCATTTAGAAAAACTGACCGATTTTTGGGAAACTAATTTGTTTTTTGCTAAGAAATATAAAGGAAATCCAATGAAAGTTCATCAAAAGTTAGATGCAGAGAATAATTATGGTATAACTCAAAAACATTTTGGAAAATGGTTAGAGTTATGGATTGTTACTTTAGATGAACTTTTTTATGGAGAAAAAGCGATAAAGGCAAAAAATAATGCTCGCAATATCGCTTTTATGTTATTTTTAAAAATGTTTCAGCATAAACCTAAAACAAATTAGCAATTTGATAAATTAATAATATAGCATTAATCTTCATGCTAATAACAAACATCCATGTTGTAAATTTAAAGGATTGTTGACTAATTACTGCCGCATTTGTAGCCATTGCTAAACTAACGGACGTCATTAAAATAAAAAGATTTACCGTGTTGTGTACAGATAAAGCCGCGGTTATTGAGCCAACACCTGTACCAATCATAATGTAGGCTAACGTTATTCCTAAGCCATTAGTTTTTTCTTTTTCAATAAAATCATTTACCCATTTAATTGGTAAAATTGTTATTGATTTTTTACGTTGTAAACTACTTGTGTGTATTGCCTGAGTGTTCATAATATGTATATTTATACTACAAATTTACACCCTATTTAAAAGTTCTTTTATGACTTAAATCATAAACTGAAAATTAGTTTCTTTGACGTTTTTCAATCAAATTTAAAATAAATTTTCCACGAGCTTTACAACCTTTACTTTCGTGAATTATTTTTGTGCTAATTAAATTCGCTAATTCTGGATGAATCCAATCTTTCTCTAATCCAAAGAAGTACAAAGAATTCATTGTGTAGGCTCTTACGGCAATTTTTTGAGGCGTAATTAACCAATCGAAACCCGTTTCAATAATTGCATCTTTATGTTCAGTAGTTAAGTGACTTTGAACTTCATTTTCTTTTTTGGAGTAGTATGCTGTTGCTAAATGTTCGCAAATTTTTGCACAAGGTCTAATTGCGCTATCAAATTTTAGGTTAGCAATATTTGTAGTAAATTCATCTAAATGTGGTAAAATCCAATTTAGATGATGATGTGTACAAATCCATTCTAAAATCCAAGCAGCTTTTATAGAAACTTTGTTTTCAACATCAAAAGTAATAGCAACCAAATCTTTAAATAAATCTTTATTTTCTAACACAATATCTGCAACCCTTTGGCGGTTTTCTCTCTTAGGATTCTCCATGTTATTAAGTTGCGTTGTTAAAAAAATAATGCTCATTTTTGGTATGGTTTGTGTATATTTACAAGTAAATTTTACAATATGATAAAGATAAAAAGTCTTTCTATTTTAAGTTTGTTTTTCTTGATTTTTTTTACAGCTGAAGGGTTTTCACAAAAAGTTGGCGATAAAGTAAATGCGGTTGATGAAAATGGAAAACGTCATGGAAATTGGAAAAAGTACTATAAAAACGGTAGACTCCGTTATACAGGAAACTTTAAAAATGGTAAAGAAGTAGGTATTTTCATGTATTTTGATATGACAAATTCCGATCAGCCAACCATAATTAAAATTTTTTCAGAAAATTCTACAATTGCTAAAGTAGAGCACCAAACATCTAAAGGTGTTTTAAAAAGTATGGGAAATATGGACGGAAGAAATAGAGTAGGGAAGTGGAAATATTTTTTCCCAAGTGGAAAAGTTTTATCTGAAGAAAACTATGTAAACGGAAAGTTAGAAGGTTTGTTGGTAAATTATTACCCAAATGGGAAAGTTACAGAAGAAACCTATTACAAAAATGGATTAAAAAATGGCATTTCAAAAAAATATACAGATGAAGGAAATTTACTTGAAGAAGTAAATTACACAGCTAATAAACCAAACGGAATTGCTAAATTCTACGATTTAAAAGGGAACTTAAAAGAAACCGGAAACTATAAAGCAGGTAAAAGAGAAGGAAGATGGGAGTTTTTTGTTGATGGAGAAGCTGTTTCTAAAAAAGACAAACACAATAGAAAAACACATTCAATTCCAAAACAATAGTTTTTGTTGATTGATATATCAATTCTTTCCATAAAATAATACATTACAAAGTTGTAAATTTGCCGGCTGAGCAAGATTAGAAAAATAGAAACAATTTTTTATTTAATCAATACATTTTTTTGTGTTCTTGTTTAAAAATTTTTAAAATGAAAAGAGTTATTGTAGGTCTTTCAGGAGGCGTAGATAGTAGTGTTACTGCATATTTATTAAAAGAACAAGGTTACGAGGTTATTGGGTTGTTTATGAAAAATTGGCACGATGATTCTGTAACTATTTCAGATGAATGTCCGTGGTTAGAAGATAGCAACGATGCAATGTTAGTTGCAGAAAAATTAGGAATCCCTTTTCAAACAGTAGATTTAAGCGAACAATACAAAGAACGTATTGTAGACTATATGTTTAATGAATACGAAAAAGGACGCACACCAAATCCAGATATACTTTGTAATAGAGAAATAAAATTCGATGTTTTTATGGACATCGCCTTAGATTTAGGTGCAGATTATGTGGCAACTGGTCATTATTGTAGAAAAGGTGAAGAAGAAATTGACGGAAAACCAGTTTATAAGTTATTGGCTGGAAAAGATGGTAATAAAGATCAGTCTTATTTTTTATGTCAATTATCTCAACAACAATTAGCAAAAGCCATGTTTCCTATTGGCGAACTTACAAAGCCAGAAGTTAGAGAAATTGCTAAAAAAGCCGATTTAATTACTGCCGAAAAGAAAGATTCTCAAGGTTTATGTTTTATCGGAAAAGTTAGATTACCCGATTTTTTACAGCAAAAACTACAACCTAAAAATGGTGTAATTGTACAAATTCCTTCAGATTTTGAACAATATACAAAACCAGTTCCGAAGTTTGAAAACAAAGAAGCTGAATTAGCTTATTTTTCAACGAAGTTTTCTTACAAAAAAGAAGCTGGTAAAGTAGTTGGTAAACACAACGGCGCTCATTATTTTACAAAAGGACAACGAAAAGGATTAAATGTAGGAGGAACAAAAGAAGCGTTGTATGTTATAGAAACGGATGTAAATGAAAATGTAATTTATACAGGAGAAGGGAAAAAGCATCAAGGTTTATATAGAAACGTATTATTTGTTTCAAATGAAGAATTGCATTGGGTTCGTGAAGATTTAGCATTAAAAACGGATGAGTCTATGCAAGTTGAAGGAAGAATTCGTTATCGTCAAGTATTAGAAAAAGCGACACTTTATAAAGTTGAGAGTGGATTGTTTGTAGAATTTGAAAATCCGCAATCTGCAATTCAAGAAGGACAATTTGTTGCTTGGTATAAAAATGAAGAGCTTTTAGGTTCGGGAGTTATTTCGTAGATTTACATTAATTAATAATACTGTCTTTCCTGCGTAGGCAGGAATCTATTTTTTATGAAAAACAACAAAATCACACAACTTTTCAATATAAAATACCCAATAATTCAAGGAGGAATGATTTGGGTTTCGGGTTACAAATTAGCATCAGCAGTTTCAAATGCTGGAGGTTTAGGTTTAATAGGAGCAGGTTCTATGTATCCAGATGTGCTACGTGAGCATATTCAGAAATGTAAGAAAGCAACCGATAAGCCTTTTGGTGTAAACGTACCAATGTTATATCCACAGATTGATAAAATAATGAATATTATTGTGGAAGAAGGCGTGAAAATCGTTTTTACTTCCGCAGGAAATCCTAAAACATGGACAGCTTTTCTTAAGGAAAAAGGAATTACAGTTGTGCATGTTGTAAGCTCTGTTAAGTTTGCATTAAAAGCAGAAGCAGCTGGAGTAGATGCGGTTGTTTGTGAAGGATTTGAAGCTGGTGGACATAACGGTCGTGAGGAAACTACTACGTTTACATTAATTCCTATGGTAAAAGAGCAGGTTAAAATTCCTGTTATTTCAGCAGGTGGAATTGGAACGGGGCGTGGAATGTTGGCAGCAATGGTTTTAGGAGCAGATGGTGTACAAATTGGTAGCCGTTTTGCAGCTACCTTAGAATCTTCTGCACACGATAATTTTAAGCAAACTATTGTGAATGTTAAAGATGGAGGCACACAACTTACATTGAAAGAATTAGCGCCTGTTCGTTTGGTTAAAAATAAATTTTTTCAAGAAGTTCAAGAATTATACAAACAAAATCCAACTGTTGGACAAATTAAAGAACTCTTGGGGCGCGCACGTGCAAAACGTGGAATGTTTGAAGGTGATTTGGAAGATGGCGAATTAGAAATTGGGCAAATTGCTGGATTAATTCATGAGATAAAACCTGCAAAAGATGTTTTAGAAGAAATTATTGCTGAATATAATTTGGTGAAAGAAAATTTATAGGTTTAGTTCATTCAACTAATCCATCACTAAAGAATAAGCTGTTTTTAATAGCTCTCCTTTTTCTTTTATAGTTAAGGAAATTGATAATTGTGCTAACCCAATTAGTCTACGCATTATTTCAATACCTGCCACTTGATTTAAAAGTTTACTATCTATTTTTTGAGGGTAATTTTTCTCTATAGTTGATAAGACAGTTCTATTTTGTGAAATTAAAATAGCATGCGCTGCAAGAACTCCTAAATCAAATTCAGCAAAACCTAAAAAACTAAATTCTGGATCAATAATATAAATATCATTGCCTTTGCGCATCCAACTTCCTGGGTAATAATCTCCATGCAATAAGGTTTTTCCTTCAGATAAATATTTATTTCCTACTTCTTTAATTCTTTCTTTTAATAAGATGTCTTTTTTATATGGAATGGAAAGTTCTTCTAGTCCTGGTTGAATATCATTTAAAGAAAAACCATTGTTTTCTATAAAAGGAAGTTCAAAAATATGTTGATGATTTAATAAACGTAATCCTTTGTTTTCTGGGTAACTTTCAGGTGTTTTTGAGTTGTGAATATTAGCAATAACATTAATAAGTAATTCCAGTTGTTGTATTTCAATTTCATCTGAATTATACAAATTAGTCATGTCTTCACATTCTCCTAAATCTTCTAAAATTAATAAATGATTTTCAGAATTGTATTGTAATATTTTAGGAAGGTGTTTGTCTAGTAATGTATTATTAGCTATTGTTTTGTAAAATTGATATTCAACATCAATGCGTTCAATTGGAGCGTCAATGTTTTTATATTTTTGAACAAAAGGACGAGATTGCTTTAAAATAAATGAACGTAGGTTAGTTTTAATACGTAAAACCACATTCATGTTACCTTCTCCAGGTTTTGTTACTTTAATTATGTTTTCATTGTTGTCTGTTAAAAAATCAATTTTTTGTAATAATTTTTTAATTTCTTCTAAAGAAGTCTGTTGATCAATAAACATAAAATTAGGTGTTATAATTTTTCTAAAGCACTCCAAAAGTTATGCTTCATTTTATCAGTATTTATATTTGTATGAATACCAATTGTACGTTGTGTGTTTTCTGGTGGAGTTAAAAAACCTTTTACGGTAGACCATTCTGGTTGTGCCAATGCTTCAATAATTGCAACATCCCACATTGTCCATTTTTCTTTTTTAGGATCGTCTTTAGTCCACCAACGCTCATAAGTTTCCCAACGTTTTATCAAATAATTAGCAACACCTTTTTTGTTTTTTAGTTGACGATCTACTTCTTGTTTTGTAAACACTAATTTTTGACTAGTTGTAGCTGTCATTACATTAAGATCTAGAGTTTTTGTGTTCAACAAAACCTCTACCGCTATAGGGTCGTTTCCTGAATTAAATTCTTTTTTATTATAAGTATTTGTTGCTACTGTGTGCCAAAATCCAAGATAATGTACTTTTATTTTAGATATAATAGAAGGATCCTCTAAAATTGCTGAAGCCACATTTGTACAAGAACCTAAGATTATTATATTTAGTTTTTCATCCTTTTTCATTCGATGAGCAGTTTCAATAATAAACTTTGATGCTTCAGATGTAACAGGTTTTCCGTATTCTGTTAAAGGAGAATTACTGCCCAATGGCAAGGAAATACCTTTAACGTTCATTAATTTTAGAATTTCTTCATTAATTTGCTGGCTTTCTTCAACGGTGTTTTCTGAAGCCAATGGAGATGTATGAAACTGAGCTGAACTTATACCGATTAAATTAAAATTTGGTTCTAAAATAGCTCTAACAATCGCATATAAATCATCAACTTCATTAGCTGTATCAGCATCAATAATTAAAGGTAAAGGTTTAAGCGTTTCTTGTGATTTTGCTGATAAAGAGCAGAAAATAAATAAGCCGAAAAAAACGTGTAAACCTATTATTTTGGAGGCTTTAGTTGTGTGAAATTTCATAAAAATTATTTGTCCATTAATTGCTGTTAAATACTTTCAACAAACGTTGAAAATATTTTTTTATGAAGCTCTAAATCCATGTTTGCAGAGAGCGCCACACGAGCAATATAATCTTTGTCTCCTTCTTTAGTTGTTCCTTGCGTAGAAGTGGCAGGAATTGTCCAGTAACATCCTTTTAATTGTCCATAACTTACGCAATACTTGCTTTCAGTAGGGATTTCAGTAATCATTAAATTGATTAATTTATGATTCAAGGCTCTTTTATACGTTTCCTTTTCTTCAGTTGTATTTCCTTTTGTAGGAAGATCTAATGAAAAAACAGAAGGCGTAAAACCTTGTTGCGCTAACTCTTCAGAAACAAAATTAATTTTAGCTTCAGGTAAAGTTTCGTGGATAAAATTTACGAACTCGCGAGTGTTTTTATAAGCATCTACAATTCGTTTATTCATAGAAGGTAATTGTTCCGCTAATATTTCATATTGAAGATCTGTAGCTTCATTATCACAAAGAGTTAAGTGTAAAGCTATTTTTTCCATTAAAGCTGAAGTTTTTATGTTTCCCACACAATAACCAGCAGTACATTTTCCGCCACTTGGAAATTTAGAGCCACTTGCAAAAGAAATAGTTCTAACAGTTGAAAGTATATCGTTTTCACCTAAAAAACGAACGTTAGGGCAGAAAGTTTGATCTAAAATAAATACAGGATCAATAGCAATATTTCCTTTTGAAGTAGTACGTTCTTTACTAAGAACGGTTCTTAAATCGATAAGATTTGGAACTTCAACTCGGGGATTTGTAGGTATTTCTGCAATTATATATGGAATTGCATCTTGCGCTGCAATTTTAGTTAAAACCATGTCGATACTTTTTACCATATCATTATCGCCATCAACAGGTAAATCAACTACTGCTACATTTTTTATGCATGCTGCAACTCTTCTTGCTTGGTCGTTTGTGCCTCCGTAACAATTTGGAGGAACAATAATTTTTATGGCTTTACCAGGGTTTTTTTCTTGAGCATCATCAATTAAGCCCATTAAAATAGCATATTGAATAGATAATCCGCTTGAAGAAACTAAAGGTTTTGTATTTGTGTCTGTAATCTCTTTGATAGAATTTAAGACACTTTCTTTTTTAGCTTCGTCTATGTTTTTATGCTCAACTGTAGTTTCAGAAATTAAAGACTCTAGTGCAACAAGGCAATTTGCAGGTGTCATTGCAATAGTTTCTCTTCTTCTTACATGTTGAATGTCTGAAATATAATTTTCATTTTGCTTACCATTTACCAATAAAATACTCCCTAAATGAGCGTGTAAGCTGATAAAAAAATCAATATTAGAATTTAAATTTGAAACTTCAATTTTATCGTTTTGAGAGATGAAGATTGTACTTCCGTTAAATTCAGAAACCTCTTTAATATTTTCAATAGACTTTAATTCAAATTGATAACCGTAAACAGTTCTTAGAATTTCGGCATTAAAGTTTTGAGGAAGTTCACCTGAATAAACTATTTGTGTGTTTTTATTTTCTAACAAATTCTTTCTTAAAATAGCCAAAACAGGTATCGTTTTAGAATCAAAACTGATTACATTTTCTGATTTTAAGTTATTTAAATTTCCAATTGTCCATTCTAATATACAAGATAAAGGATGTCCTAATCTTATGTAATCATAAGCGGTTGGTAATTCATTTAAAGATAGTAATTCTGAATTATCGTTGTTGTATAGAAGTTCAAATTGTTCTAAGAACTCTGTTTTTGCTAGCGTTTCATTATAAATATCTAATCTGTGTGTAGTTAAACTCAACCAACTAGTTGGCATATTATTTAAAACGCTCTTAATATATTGTACTTTTTTGTTGTTTTTCATGTTACTTAATGCTGGGTAATTAGACTTTAGTAGTCGTAAAAAAAATGTCCAAATTTCAATGGAGTAAGTTTAGCAAAATTACCCAAAAAGGAGTTTACAAACAAGCAAAAATAAGGCATAAAAAAAAAAGCTCAGTTAATACTGAGCTTTAGTAATTTATAAAGGCTATTTTTTTTAGTTTCTATCAATAACATCTCCAGAACCAACAGAGCTTGTGTTAATTTTAGAAGGTTTTCCTTTGTAATAAACACTTCCAGAACCAACAATACTCGCTTTAATTTTATTGCTAACATTTGTTTTTACACTACCAGAACCTGCAATACTTGCTTTTAAATCTTCAGTTTCTAACTCGTAAGCTTTAATACTTCCAGAACCTGCAATAGAACATTTTAAAGTAGTTGATTTACCAGATAATTTAATATCTCCAGAACCACCAATAGATGCGCTAAGAGTTGTTGCTTCTACTTCAGTTACAATATTTCCAGAACCACCAATTGCTACTGAAACACTGTTAGATTTAATCGGTTTTTTAACAAAAACATTACCAGAACCACCTAAAGATACTGCTTCAATAGTTTCAAAAGGAACTGTAGCTGTTAATTTTTTAGTGGTACGAACGTTGGTGTTATTTTTAAATTTAATTTCTAATTTACCATTATTTACTTCTGTAATAATGTATTCTAAAACGTTTTCTTCTCCTTCTAAAGTTACTTTTCCTTCTTTACCAGCAATAAGAATTACGTCAAAAGAACCACCAACGGTAACTTTATCAAAACCACCAACTTTTCTAACTTCAGTTGTTACTTTTCCGTTTCCTTTAATTTTTTCTGAATTTCCCCACCATTGGGCATTTGCAGTTAAACTTATTGTTAAAACTAGTAATGTTATATATGCTTTTTTCATGATAATAGGATTTAAATTTTTAGTCGTTTAGTTTTAAGGATACGCCACCGTAACCAGATTTTATATGTATTTTAGAAGAATTGCTTCCTTTTCCAAAAGAACCTTCGTAAAATTTTTTAGATGTTTTTTTAATGCTTTTTCGCATGTTTATTTTTTCATCTGGATAGCTAAAACTTGCATATCCTAAGTCAATTGTGAAATCGAAATTATTAGCGCTACTTGTTCCAATTTTTATACCTGCGTAGCTTCCGTCAATTGTAACATTTTCAAAACCTTTTGCAAGATTTTTTACGCGTAAACCACCATAATCTGTATCTATTGTTAGGTTCTTATTTACGGTTCCTAACTTCATGCTTGCATAATCTGAATTTCCATTAATATCATTAGCTTCATCAATAGTTACACTTCCATAATCGCTATTAAAATCTACAATATCTGCTTCTCCAATGTGTATGTTAGAGTAATCTGCATTTGTTTTAATTTTGTTAGTTTTTTCTATTAAAAGTTTAGAATAATCAATTGAAACATCTCCAGAATTCATATAGTTTATAGTAGATTGAGAACAGTAGTCTAAATCGATCATGTTATTTTTGTTGTGTAATTCTTCAATTAATATTTTACCATAATCGCAACTAATATTAGCTTCTCCTTCTAGTTCTCCAAGAATGATATTTCCATACTTATTGTTAAAATCTACATTGTTGGTTCTTGGCATTTTAATAACATAATTAATTTGATAACTCATGTTGTTGCTTTTTCCCCACCAAGAAGACCAACTAGATTTTTGGCTTCCTAAAATTGTTCTAGCTTCTACCAAACTTTTAGTAGCATCAAATTCAATTTTTATACTGTTTAGTTTATCTTCAACACTGTCTAAGTTATTTCCTTTTACAGTAATTTTCACATCAATTTCCACACGGTTTTCATTCCAAGTGGTAACCGTTATATTTCCATATTTGTTACTAATGTCTACTGTAGCATCGCTGTTAACATTAAACTCTTTTTTAATGGTTCTACTTTTTTCGTGCTTTTTCTTCGGATTAGTATTTGCAAATAAAATTGCGGGTATTAATAAAAAGAAAAATGTAATTTTATATATAGGCTTCATCTTTTTGAATTGTATTTGTATTCTTAATTTCTTCTATTTGCTGTATAACGTTGTTTAGAATTTCTAAACGCTGTTGGTAATTGTTAATCATTTCGTAGACAATTCGTTTTTCGTAACCGTTTTCGTTTAATTCGTCTATAAAATACTTGTATCTATCTTCTAATTTTTCTAATTCTTCTAAAGCATCTTCAATAATTACTTCAGTATCTAAGCTTCTGTGTTTTTCTAATTCTTTTAACTCGTGATGAATTGTAGCAACAAAGTAGTTTTGTGTTTCTTCCATTTTGGGAGATAAATCTGCCAAATCTAATTGTGTTGGTTGTTGGTTTGCGCCTAACCAAAAGCCTACAAGTAGAACAACTGAAGCGGCAACGCTTAGCCATTTCCAAGAAGTTTTATTTACTTTTCCTGGATTGTTTAATTTTCTTTTAAAACGTTCTGCATGACCAGAATGAGGTTCATGAAAATCGAATTTATTTTCTGAGAAGAAAGTATCTAAATTATCTTCCATATTCTTGAATTTTATTAGTGTTTGCAAGTGTAACTTGCTTTAATTTTTTCTTGGCACGAGAAACGGTGGTTCGTACATTCTCGTTGCTGTAATTTAATATTTCTGCTATTTCTTCATAATCGTAACCTTCAATTAAATTTAGGGTTAAAACCAATCTGTAATTTTCTTTTAAAGCGTTTAAATATTTTAAAACCTCTTTTGGGTCAATTCCGGAATAATTTACTGGCTCTTCTTCGACATTGTTATCGCTAACAATTTCCATTTTAACATCTTCGTATCTGTTATTCTTTTTAAGTTGTGTTAAACTTTTATTGATAACAATTCTCTTTAACCAAGCTCCAAAAGTTACTTCACCTTTAAATGTGTGTAATTTTGTGAAAGCAGTTAAAAACGCTTCTTGCATTAGATCTTCGGCTTCAAATTCATCTTTCAAAATACGAAATGAAGTATTGTACATAGCTTTGTAATAGCCATTATACACTTCCATTTGTGCAGTTTGATCTGAATTTTTACACCGCTCTATTAGTTTGGTTATATGTTGATTTTGAGCTTTCAATTAATCAGTTCTATAGTAGAGACAAATCAATATTTAATTTGTGACACTTTTTGTAAAAATAAGTAAAATATGATTCCTTAATAGTTGTATTGAGGTTTCTTACTAATTGTCATTCCTGCGTAGGCAGGAATCTTAATAAAGAATTAGCGTTAATTCTTTATTGTTCGTTCAAATTTTGTTTCTTCGTGTTTTAAAGAATTTTTACAATGTCTAAAGTAGTTTTAATAACAGGAGCTTCCTCCGGAATAGGAAAAGCAATAGCAATTTATTTATTAAGTAAAGGATTTACTGTTTACGGAACAAGTAGAAGTGAAGCCAATGCAGCTAAATTTCCTTTTAACTTGGTTGCCTTAGATGTTACAAAGCCTGCAACTATTACAAGTGCTGTTGAAAAAGTGATTGCTAAAGAAGGAAGATTAGATGTTCTTATAAATAATGCGGGAAAAGGAATTACAGGTGCAATTGAAGACACACCAACAGAAGAAATGAAAACTAATTTTGATACTAATTTCTTTGGTCCAATTGAAGTTATGAAAGCTGTTTTACCACAAATGCGAAAGCAGAAATCGGGCTTAATTTTAAACGTAACATCAATTGCGGGTTATATGGGTTTGCCATTTCGCGGAATTTATTCGGCAAGTAAAGGTGCTTTGGAATTAATTACGGAAGCTACAAATATGGAAGTAAATCAGTTTGGAATTAACGTTGTAAACGTTGCTCCAGGAGATTTTGCAACCAATATTGCTTCAGGACGTTATCATACGCCTGTTTTTGAAAACTCTGCGTACAAAGAAAAATATGCAGAAAACTTAGCTTTAATGGATTCTCATGTTTCTGGCGGAATGGATCCAATAGTAATGGCGAAAAAAGTATTACAGATTATAAATACTAAGAATCCGAAAGTACATTACAAAGTAGGCGGATTTATGGAAAAGTTCTCTATAGTTCTTAAAAGGATTTTACCAGATAAATGGTACCAAAAATTATTAATGAATCATTATAAATTGTAAATTAGCCCCGCGTTAGGGATTGCAGCATTTGTTTGAGCTCTTTTGTGAAGAATGAACAAAAAGCGAGTGCGAAAAGCCCGACCTTTTTAGGTAACGCTCAGAAAAATAAACACAACTTTTAAATATATTTAGATGAAATTTTTTATTGACACAGCAAATTTAGCCCAAATTGAAGAAGCGCAAGCAATGGGTATTTTAGATGGCGTAACTACAAATCCGTCTTTAATGGCAAAAGAAGGAATTACCGGAGAAGCCAACATTATTAACCATTACAAAGCAATTTGTGAGTTGGTAGATGGAGATGTTTCTGCTGAGGTAATCTCTACAGATTTCGACGGAATGGTTAAAGAAGGTGAAGCTTTGGCTGCTTTAAACCCTCAGATTGTGGTAAAATTACCAATGATAAAAGACGGTGTAAAAGCGTGTAAATATTTTTCTTCTAAAGGAATTAAAACAAACGTAACGTTAGTGTTTTCTGCGGGTCAAGCATTATTGGCAGCAAAAGCAGGAGCAACGTATGTGTCGCCATTTATTGGTCGTTTAGATGATATTTCTACAGATGGTTTAAACTTAATTGCAGAAATTCGTCATATTTATGATAATTATGGTTTCGAAACTGAAATTTTAGCAGCATCTGTGCGTCATACAATGCACATTATTGATTGTGCAAAATTAGGGTCAGACGTTATGACTGGGCCTTTAAGTGCCATTGAAGGTTTACTAAGACATCCTTTAACAGATAGTGGTTTGGCTAAGTTTTTAGCAGATTATAAAAAAGGAAACTAGAAAATAGTTTTTAGTTGTTGGTTTTTAGTTTTTAGTACTAACTTTAAATTAAAAACCAACAATTTATAATATTTAAATTAGAAGCTATTTCCTGCTTTCGCTACTCGCTTTTTTTACGAAAATGCAAAAAAGAGCTCAAACAGACCGCTCAATCAGGGCTAAGCATATTTACTTACAAATAGTAGAATTAAGAATAGTTTTTAGTATTTAGTTTCTTTTAGTTTTTGGTGCTCACTAATAACTAACTACTAAACACTAATAACTTTTAAATCTTAAAAAAGATTTAAAGAATGTATCCAAAAAAAGAACTTGCTCAACTTGTAATTTCAGCATGTAATCAATTTAATATTGATACCGTTGTTATTTCTCCAGGTTCGCGTAATGCGCCATTAACGGTTGGTTTTTCTAATCATCCAAAAATTGAAGCATTAAGCGTGGTAGATGAGCGTTGTGCTGCTTTTTTTGCTTTAGGAATTGCGCAACAAACTCAAAAACCTGTTGCAGTTGTTTGTACATCGGGTTCTGCGTTGTTAAATTATTATCCAGCAATTGCAGAGGCTTTTTATAGCAATATTCCGTTAGTAGTAATTTCGGCAGACAGACCAAAACATTTAATTGATATTGGCGACGGACAAACAATTCGCCAAGAAAATGTGTTTCAAAATCATATTTTATTTTCTGCAAATTTAGAAGAGAACTCAAAATTCAAAACTCAAAACTCAAAACTTATTTCAGAAGCTTTACAAACTTCAATAACTAAAAAAGGACCAGTTCATATTAATGTTCCGTTTGACGAACCTTTGTATGAAACAGTATCTGAGTTAAAAAGTTTTAAAGTTGAAAGTTTAAAAGTTGATGACGTCGTTGCGAGTAAAACTAAGCAATCTGTAGATTATGAAAAACTAACTAAAATCTGGAATTCATCAACTAAAAAAATGATTTTGGTAGGAGTAAATTATCCGGATGAAGTAGTTCAGAATTTAATAAATCATTTTTCAGAAGATAATTCTGTTCTAATTTTAACAGAAACAACCTCTAATTTATATCACAAAAATCATATCAATTCAATTGATAAACTTATTTTTTCATTAGATGAAAATGAATCTGAAAATTTACATCCAGAAGTTTTACTAACTTTTGGAGGAATGGTGGTTTCTAAGAAAATAAAACAATTTTTAAGAAAGTATCAACCAAAACATCATTGGCACATTGATGAACAAAAAGCGATGGACACTTATTTTTGTTTATCGGAATTTGTACAAGAAAAACCAGCTGTGTTTCTGCAAGTATTAATTGAAGAAACTAAAAAAAATAATTTTACGTTGAGCGCAGTCGAAACGTATCAACAAAAATGGCTTTCTAAAAGGGATGAGAAAGAAGAAAATCACAACGTGTTTTTAGCAGATTGTGGTTATTCAGACTTTAAAGCATTTGAGCAAGTTTTAGAAAGTATTCCTGATAATTGTCAACTTCAAATTAGTAATAGTTCTATTATAAGATACGCGCAATTATTCAACTTGAATAAAACGTTGCAAGTTTTTTGTAATCGTGGAACAAGTGGAATTGACGGAAGTACCTCTACAGCAATTGGAGCTGCTTTTGCAAGCAACAAACAAACTGTTTTTATTACGGGCGATGTAAGTTTTTTCTATGACAGCAACGCACTTTGGAATAACAATATTCCGAAGAACTTTAGAATTATATTAATCAACAATTCTGGTGGCGGAATTTTTAAGATTATTCCTGGTCCAAAATCAACTAATGCATTAAACTATTTTGAAACTCCGCATGGCTTAACTGCTGAGCATTTGGCTAAAATGTATGATTTTGAATATGAACAAGTAACAGACTTAAAAAGTTTAGAAAAAGGTTTGTCTGATTTCTATTTAGCGTCTAACCAACCAAAAATACTAGAAATTTGTACGCCAAGTGAACTAAACGACGTAATTTTGCGTGACTATTTTAAAAGTATATAATGGATTTCGAAGAAGGAGATAAAGTAGATTTAATAATTGAACAACAAACGCCAATGGGTTACATCGTTTTAATTAACGATGAATTTGAAGGTTTACTATATAGCAATGAAATTTTTTCTGATGTAGAAGAAGGAATGGAAACTGAAGGCTACATTAAGAAAATTAGAGAAGATAATAAAATTGATGTTTCTTTAAGACCACAAGGTTTTAGAGCAGTTATTGATTCTGATGTAGATAAGGTTTTAACAAAACTAGAAGAAAAAGGTTTTATACTTTTAACAGATAAAAGTTCTCCTGAATCTATAAAGTTCCATTTGCAAATGAGTAAGAAAGCTTTTAAGAAAGCTGTTGGTAACTTATACAGACAGAAATTAATTGTAATTTCTGATGACAGAATTGAGTTAGTTGAGCAGTAAACAGTATCCAGTTTTCAGTCGGCAGCACTAACTAATTCTTGAAAATAAATATACAGTTATATTTTTTTAAAAGCAAATTTTTATTTTTGCAAACTGCTATCTTCCACTAACTCTTTCTATATTGGTATAAAAAAGACTTTTATTAGGGTCAGAGTTGCTCATTTTGTCGTAACCACTTCTGTAGCTTTCTAAAGCTAAAGACATTTTACCTTTTTTTTCAAAATATAAACCAACATAGTAATCTCCTATATGAGATCTAGGATAAACGTTTAAAATCATCTCGCCAAAATTACGTAAGTAATCGCCATCTTCTTTATCAATAATTACATCTTCAATAATGAAAATGTCTTTTTCTCTAATTCCTAAGTTAGAGCCAAATAGAAAATCGATGTCTAAATATTTATTTTCTAGATAAGCAATAGCATCTGATGGCTCTAAGGCTTTAATTTTTTCTTCAAACTCTTTTGTAGTAATGCTTCCGTAAGTTTCAAATATTTTGTCCATGGCTCTAGGAATAGCTTCCCCTAAAGAAGAAATATAGCTTTCAGAGTTCATTTCATCATATTTAAAATGAAAGTTTTTAGCACTTATAGAACTTAGATATGTTTTTAACTCTGGTAGTGGTTTCTTTTTTTCTTTACTGAAAAATGGTGCATCATTTATATATAGGTAAAACGTATTGTCCTCTTTTTCAAATTTATCTACTTGAAAAGACATTGTTTTTGCGGTAATATTTGGAGCAAATAAAGGGTTTATTGCTATGTAAGCATTAAATATTGGTGGCTTTTCATTTAAAAACTGAGTAACTAGATTTACAGATGAACCTTGACCAATAATTGATATAAAAGGAGAAGTTCTGTAGCTGCCTTCCATAAACGGTAAGATTTCATTTTTAATAAAACGTAAAAATTTAACATTACCACCAGTTAATTGATAGGTGTTTTCATCAAAATAAGTGTCTTCTTCTCTCGTTTTATTTATCTGTATACCAACAACAATTTGTTTTGGGGCTTTATCAGTCATAGAAAAAAGCTTAGAACTAGCAACATAGGTGTCAAAAAGATGTTCGCCATCTATTATAATTGCTAATGGATAATTATTTATTGAGTCTTTTTGATAACCTTCAGGTAAATAGATTTTTAAATCTCTAGTAGACCTTAACTCCTTAGATTCAAATTTTTTATTGATAAATTCTTGTGAAAATGATGATAAACTCACCAATAAAAGTATTAAAATTCCCCAATTGTTTTTCATAATGTATTATAGTTTACTTTAAAAACGTTGCATTTTAATTTTTATTTCGGGGGAAATTAGCTTACAAAAATCGAATGCGCTATTTTTGTGCAATGACAAATTAACGAAAAAACTTACAAATTATGATAAAACCAGATTGGAAAACTGCTAAAGTTTACGAAGATATTACTTATAAAAAATCTCACAATGTTGCAAGAATAGCATTTAATAGACCAAATGTACGTAATGCATTTCGCCCACATACAACATCAGAATTGTTAGATGCGTTTAATGATGCACATGAAGATACAAATATTGGAGTAGTTTTATTGTCTGCAGAAGGGCCAAGTACAAAAGATGGTATTTGGAGTTTCTGTTCTGGTGGAGATCAAAATGCACGTGGACATCAAGGTTATGTTGGTAAAGATGGTTATCATCGTTTAAATATTTTAGAAGTACAACGTTTAATAAGGTTTATGCCAAAGGCAGTTATATGTGTTGTTCCAGGTTGGGCTGTTGGTGGCGGACATAGCTTACATGTAACCTGCGATTTAACTTTGGCTTCTAAAGAACACGCTATTTTTAAACAAACTGATGCTGATGTAACGTCGTTTGACGCTGGTTATGGTTCTGCTTATTTAGCAAAAATGGTAGGGCAGAAGAGAGCAAGAGAAATTTTCTTTTTAGGAAGAAATTACTCTGCCCAAGAAGCGTATGAAATGGGAATGGTAAATGCCGTAATTCCGCATGATGAATTAGAACAAACGGCTTTTGATTGGGCACAAGAAATATTAGAAAAATCCCCAACGTCTATAAAAATGCTGAAATTTGCAATGAATTTAACAGATGATGGAATGGTTGGGCAACAAGTATTTGCTGGTGAAGTTACTCGTTTAGCATATATGACAGATGAAGCAAAAGAAGGAAGAGATGCCTTTCTTGAAAAAAGAAAACCTAACTTTCCTAAAACGTGGATACCATAAAAACCAACAATGAAAATAATTTGTATTGGGCGCAATTACGCAAAACATATAGAAGAGTTAGCAAATGAAAGACCAGACAATCCTGTTGTTTTTCTAAAGCCAGATTCGGCAATTTTACCAAGAAAGAACCCGTTTTTTATTCCGCCATTTTCTAATGATGTGCATTATGAAGTTGAGGTTTTAGTGAAGATAAATAAAGTTGGTAAACACATTCAACCTAAATTTGCGCATAAATATTATGATGAAGTTGGTTTAGGAATCGATTTAACAGCAAGAGACGTTCAGGCAAAATGTAAAGAAAAAGGTTTGCCTTGGGAAAAAGCAAAAGCTTTTGATGGAAGTGCCGTTGTAGGTGAATTTTATCCGAAGGAAGAATTCGATTTAGATAATTTAAAGTTTCAACTATATAAGAATGATGAAATTGTTCAAGATGGAAACACAAATGCAATGTTGTGGAAAACGGACGAATTAATTTCATATGTTTCTCAATATTTCACCTTAAAAAAAGGAGATATTATTTTTACAGGAACTCCAGCTGGTGTTGGTAGAGTTGTAGAAAATGATACTTTAAAAGGAGTTATTGAAGGGAAAGAAGCTTTTAATATTAGAGTGAAATAAATCAGTAAAAAGTATTTAAAGTTAAAAAGTAGAAAGTTTCATACTCAACTTTTAAACTTTATAAACGTTACAACTTTGTAACTTATAAAATATGAATGCAGAAATAATAACAATTGGAGACGAGATTCTTATTGGGCAAATTGTTGATACAAATTCGCAATTTATTGGAAAAGAATTAAATAAAATAGGAGTTTCTGTGTATCAGATAACTTCAATACAAGATGATGAACAGCACATTTTAAATGCGTTAAAAGAAGCGCAAGAACGTGCAGATATTGTTATTTTAACTGGAGGATTAGGGCCAACAAAAGACGATATCACCAAAAAAACAATTGCTAAGTATTTTAACGATGCTGAGTTTATTGAATATCCAGAAGTTATAGCACACATAAAAGAGTTATTTAGTAAGATAAACCATCCGTTTAAGGAAATTCAACGTTATCAAGCGCAGTTGCCTTCAAAAGCAACCTTATTAATGAATAATTTTGGAACAGCACCAGGAATGTGGTTTTATGAAAACAATACAGTTTTTGTTTCACTTCCAGGCGTTCCTTATGAAATGAAAGGATTAATAACCAATCAAGTTTTACCAAGAATTCAAAAACAATTTAAACTACCCTTTATCATTCATAAAACAATTATGACTTATGGAGCGGGAGAAAGTACAATTGCAGAAATAATTGAAGATTTCGAAAACAATTTGCCAAGCTTTATAAAGTTAGCATATTTACCATCATTTGGTAAAGTTAGATTGCGTTTATCCGCCAAAGGCGAAAATAAAGAAGTTTTAGAAGCTGCCTTAGAAAAGCAACTGCAAGAACTGCAAGAGTTAATCCCTGATATTATAACTGGTTTTGATGAAGGAGAAACTATTGAAAAGAGAATAGGAACACTTTTAAAACAACAAGGTAAAACACTTTCAACAGCAGAAAGTTTAACAGGAGGTAAAATAGCATCAACTATTGTTTCAGTAGCAGGTTCTTCAGCTTATTATAAAGGAAGTTTTGTAACCTATTCAGCAGCTTTAAAACAACAATTATTAAGTGTGTCATCTAAATTAATAGAAACACATTCTGTAGTTAGTGCACAAGTAGCTGAGGTTATGGCAAAAAATGCTAGAAAAATTACAGAAACAGATTATGCAATTGCAGTAACAGGAAATGCAGGGCCAACAGCAGATATAACAGATAAAAGTGTAGGAGTAGTTTTTATTGCAATTGCAGATAAAAATGGGGTAGAAGCACATCAATTTAATTTTGGACAGCCAAGAGAAAAAGTAATTAATAGAACTGTAACTAAGGCATTTGAATTATTACAGCAAAAAATTTCAAAAAAATAGTTAAAATAGTTTTGTTGTTATTTAAAAATTGACGTATTTTTGCACCTCGTTTAGAGATAACAAAATAAAACTGTCAAGAAGATGTCTAGAGTTTGTGAACTTACAGGTAAAAAAGCAATGGTAGGAAACAATGTTTCCCATGCAATGAATAGAACAAAAAGAAGATTTAACGCTAATCTTATGACTAAGCGTTTCTTTATTCCAGAAGAAGATAAATGGGTAACCTTAAAAGTATCTGCTTCTGCATTAAAAAACATAAATAAAAAAGGAATTGCTGCTGTTATTAAAGAAGCAAGAGCAAAAGGATTCTTAACAAAATAATTCCTTTTTAGGATTAAAATTTTAGCACAATGGCAAAAAAAGGAAACAGAGTACAAGTTATTTTAGAATGTACTGAGCACAAAGCAACAGGGCAACCAGGAACTTCTCGTTATATTACAACAAAAAACAAGAAGAATACCCCAGATAGAGTTGAGTTAAAGAAATTTAACCCAATTTTAAAGAAAATGACAGTTCATAAAGAAATTAAATAATTAGCTACGGCTTTAAATTTATACAAGATGGCAAAGAAATCAGTAGCATCGTTACAAACAGGAGCAAAAAGATTAAGTAAAGCAATTAAAATGGTAAAATCTCCAAAAACAGGAGCTTACACATTTGTTGAAGCTATTATGGATCCTTCTGCTGTAGATGCCTTTTTAGCAAAAAAGTAAACATTTTACTTACATAAAATATAAAGCTACTTTCTTAAATAGAGAGTAGCTTTTTTTTATATATTGCATTTTGTTATCCTGAGCGTAGTCGAAGGGTTGGGCGTTACCACGCAAAAAAAGCGTGGTCGGGCTTTTCGCTATATCTTTTTTCAGAAAAAGAAAAAAGGATGCCGCTACAATCCCTAACGCAGGCCTCTTTATAATGACAAGATGTCAAGTTTAACTCTTGGCATAATTTTTAAGGTATAAAAAAGTATACAAACCAAACAGATGAGTTTTTTTAAAAATATATTTTCAAAAGAAAAAAAGGAAACCTTAGATAAAGGTTTAGAGAAATCTAAAACTAATTTCCTAAATAAAATGTCTAAAGCCGTAGCAGGTAAATCTAAAGTAGATGATGATGTTTTAGATAATTTAGAAGAGGTTTTAGTAGCATCAGACGTTGGTGTAAATACTACTTTAAAAATTATTGATAGAATAGAAGCAAGAGTTGCTAAAGACAAATATTTAGGAACCGACGAGTTAAATAACATTCTACGAGAAGAAATAGCAGGTTTATTATCTGAAACCAATTCAGGAAACGATACCGATTTTACAATTCCAGAAAACAAAAAACCTTATGTATTAATGGTTGTTGGAGTAAACGGAGTTGGTAAAACTACAACAATAGGTAAGTTGGCAGCTCAATTTAAAAAGAAAGGCTTAAAAGTTGTTTTAGGAGCAGCAGATACATTTAGAGCAGCAGCAATAGATCAGTTACAAGTTTGGGCAGATAGAACGGATGTGCCAATTGTACGTCAAGAAATGGGGTCAGATCCAGCATCTGTGGCTTTTGATACCCTACAATCTGCTGTTACACAAAATGCCGATGTTGTAATTATAGACACAGCAGGTCGTTTACACAATAAAGTAAACTTAATGAATGAGCTTACAAAGATAAAACGTGTAATGCAAAAAGTGGTAGCAGATGCTCCGCACGATGTATTATTAGTTTTAGACGGCTCAACAGGACAAAATGCATTTGAACAAGCAAAACAATTTACATTAGCAACAGAAGTTACTTCTTTAGCGGTAACAAAATTAGACGGAACTGCAAAAGGAGGAGTTGTAATTGGTATTTCAGACCAATTTCAAATACCCGTAAAATATATTGGAGTAGGAGAAGGAATAGACGATTTGCAAGTATTTAACAAACATGAGTTTGTAGATTCGTTTTTTAAGTAAACTAATTTTACAATAAAAATTAAAACTCCTTTCTAAGTAATAGAAAGGAGTTTTGTTTTTTATATATTTGAAAATCAAATTCTTAAATAATGAGAAAACTACTTCTAATTACTTTATCAATTATATTATTTACTGCTTGTAAGCAAAAGGATAACAATATCTTTTTTAAAAAATATGATGAAACTGATCAGTTACAGGAACAAGAAAGTCATGAAAGTAAAAGAATGCAGTTTAAGTTAATTCAGTCTAAATATTTAGATATGAATCAAGTTTTTAAACCTTTTCAAGAAGATTTAGCTCATTTTTCAGAAGAAAATTATCAAGAATTAAAACCATTAGTTTTAGAACAAAATATTCCAACAATTCAAAACAGTATAAAAGAAGGAAATCTATCTTATGAAAAACTGACCTTATTTTATTTATATAGAATCAGAAAATTTGAAAGTGATAGTACAAAGTCTTTAAATGCAATAATTGCTTTAAATCCTAATGTAGTTAAAGAAGCAAGAGCAAGAGATAAAAATAAAAATAATGTTTCAGAGAATTCAATTTTTGGAATGCCAATCTTGTTAAAAGACAATATAAATACTTATAATATGCCAACTACAGCTGGAGCAATTGCTTTAGCTGAGAACAAAAATACTACTGATGCTTTTATAGTTGATAAACTAAAAGAAAATGGCGCGTTAATTTTAGGGAAAGTAAATTTAAGTGAATGGGCTTATTTTTTCTGTTCGGGTTGTCCGTTAGGATATTCTGCAATTGGTGGACAAACCTTAAATCCGTATGGAAGAAAAATATTTGAAACTGGTGGAAGTTCTGCAGGAAGTGGAGTAGCAGTTGCCGCAAATTATGGAGTTGCAGCGGTTGGTACAGAAACTTCAGGTTCTATTACTTCACCGTCAAGTCAAAATTCTGTGGTTGGATTAAAACCAACAATTGGAGTTTTGAGTAGAACAGGTATTGTACCAATTTCAAGTACTTTAGATACGCCAGGACCTATGACTAAAAATATTGTTGATAATGCAATTTTTTTAGAAGCTATGTTAGGTCTTGATAAAGATGATTCTGAATCAATAAAAAATGATTATAAATTTAATCTAATTGATAAGGATAAATTTAATTTTTCTAAAACTAAAATTGGAGTTTTAAAACCCTTATTAACTGATTCTATCTATGCTTTAACAATAGAAAAAATAAAAAAAGCTGGAGCTGAAATTGTAGAGTTAAACCCAGAGAACCCTAAATTCGATGGTTTTTTAACGCTTCTTAATATTGATATGAAACATGATTTACCATTATATTTAAAAAATAATTCAGATAAAAATGTAGAGATAAAGTCAGTAAAAGATGTTACGATTTTTAATTTGAAAGATTCAATTTTAAGAGCACCTTATGGACAACAGTTATTTGATGGAATAGTAAAAGATTCAACAACTTTAAAGCAATTAGAAATTGTAAAGAATAATTTAAATTCGGAAGGTAAAAAGTTTTTACAAGCATTAAAGGATGAAAACTTAGATGTAATTTTATCAATAAATAATTATCATTCAGGAATTGCAGCTGTTGCTAAACACCCAACATTAACAGTTCCAATGGGATATAAAGATTCTGGAGAACCAATTAGTTTAACATTTATCGGTGTTCCATTCTCTGAAAGTAGATTGTTAGAGATTGGTTATGCTTTTGAACAATTAACTAAAGTTAGAAAATTACCAAAAAACTATCAATAAGAAAGAATTTTAATAGTTTTAAAAGCACTATTTTTGCATTCGCTTAAACTTAATAAAGATGCGTACAAAAACTATCAAGAAAAATAAGATTAATGTTGTTACTTTAGGTTGCTCTAAAAACGTTTACGACAGTGAAGTTTTAATGGGACAATTAAAAGCAAACGGCAAAAATGTTGTGCATGAAGATCCAGAAGATGATGGAAACATTGTTGTAATTAATACTTGCGGATTTATTGGTAAAGCCAAAGAAGAAAGTATTGATACAATTTTACATTATGCACAAAGAAAAGAAGCAGGTGAAATTGATAAAGTTTTTGTTTCTGGTTGTTTAAGTGAACGTTACAAGCCAGATTTAGAAAGAGAAATTAAAAATGTAGACCAATATTTTGGAACACACGATTTGCCGAATCTTTTAAAGGTTTTAGAAGCAGATTATAAACATGAATTGATTGGTGAGCGTTTAACAACTACACCAAAACACTATGCATATTTAAAAATTGCTGAAGGATGTGATAGACCTTGTTCGTTTTGTGCAATTCCTTTAATGAGAGGAAAACACAAATCTACTCCAATTGAAGATATTGTTATTGAAGCTACAAAGCTAGCTGAAAAAGGTATTAAGGAAATAATGCTTATAGCGCAAGATTTAACTTATTACGGATTAGATATCTACAAAAAGCGTGCGTTAGCAGAATTGTTAGAAGCTTTAGTAAAAGTAGATGGAATTGAATGGATTCGTTTGCATTATGCTTTTCCAACTGGTTTTCCAATGGATGTTTTAGAAGTGATGAAACGTGAACCAAAAGTGTGTAATTATTTAGATATTCCTTTACAGCATATTAATACAGAAATTTTAAAGTCGATGAAACGTGGTACAACGCACGAAAAAACGACTTCATTAATTCATAAGTTTAGAGAGGCGGTTCCTAACATGGGAATTAGAACCACCTTAATTGTTGGTTATCCTGGAGAAACGGAAGAGCAATTTCAAGAATTAAAAGATTGGGTAGAGGAGATGCGTTTTGAGCGTTTAGGTGCTTTTCAATATTCTCATGAAGAAAATACTGGAGCGTATGTTTTAGAAGATAATGTTCCGGAAGATGTAAAGTTTAGACGTGTAAACGAGATTATGGAAATTCAAGGTCAGATTTCTTGGGAGTTGAATCAACAGAAAATCGGAAAAACGTTTAGATGTTTATTTGATAGAAAAGATGGAGAATTTTTCTATGGAAGAACAGAATTTGATTCGCCAGATGTAGATAATGATGTTATTGTTGATGCTAAAGAACACTATATTAAAATAGGTGAATTCATAGATATTAAAATTCATGAAGCAGGAGATTTTGATTTACACGGAACTCCAGTTGTTAAACAAGAGAGACCAATTCCTTTAAATCAACAGAAGAAAAAATAAATAAAACTTATAAATAGAAAATCCTGCTTTTAAGCAGGATTTTTTTTGTTTAAAATTGTTCAAAAACACCCAATCCAAATAAAGCAAAATCGTATTTTGAAGGATCTTTTTTATCTAACTTTCTTAGCGCTGCATCCATTTCTCTAACCGCTTTCCAATCGTTTTGTTTACGAGTTAAAACGTTTAGTTTTCTGGCAACATTTCCAGAATGTACATCTAACGGACAATGTAAATTAGCAGCACTATGATTTTTCCAAATGCCAAAATCTACACCCGTTTTATTATCTCTAACCATCCAACGTAAATACATGTTTATACGTTTTGATGCTGAGTTTTTTAAAGGATCAGAAACGTGTTTTGTGGTTCTGCTTTGATGTGGGATTTCAAAAAACACTTTTTTAAAATTATGAATTGCAGTTTTGTAATTATCTGATTTGTCAGTAATTAAAAGTGTATTTTCTAATCCGTTGTGGTTTTTATAAATGTTTTTTAACGATTTTATAAAGAACTGAAAATCAATTTCATTAAAAGTTCTATGCACAAAATTTGTTAGCTTACTAAGCTCTTTTTCTGTGTGATTAATAACAAAATCGTGTGGAGAATTATCTAATAATTCCATCATCTTATTAGAATTATTGATAATCATTTGTCTTTTTCCCCAAGCAATTGTTGCTGTTAAAAAACCAGCAATTTCAATGTCTTCTTTTTTAGAAAATAAATGTGGAATTTGTATTGGGTCGCTTTCAATAAACTTTGGATTGTTGTATTGAATAACCTTTTCATCTAAAAACTCTTGAAGCTCTTTATTTATCATTATTCAAAACCAAATATTAACGCTCCGCCCATTAAAATACCGTTATAAGCTGCGTGTAATAAAATAGACCAAAGTAAACCAAAACGTACACGGATAAAACCTAAATAACCACCTAAAAGTAATTGTGGCAACACTAATATTGGTGCAAATAATAGCACATTTGTGGTTAAATTATAGTTTGTAATATGAACTAAACCAAATAAAATTGCCAAAGTGTAAAAAGCTATTCTAAATTGTTTTCCTTTTTTAAAAGCGGTTAATGGAGCTCTAAAAATAACTTCTTCTAAAAGTGGAGCAATTACAACAGCCATAACAAAAATCATTGTTTTAGATAAGCTTTTCATCATTTCTTCCATCTGATGATCGTCCATGTTTACCAAACCAAACTCATCTAAAGCACCTATTAAAACTGAAGTTGCTAAACCTGTTAAAAGACTAATTATTAAAAGATGACCAAATTTTGTAATTCTATAATTAATATTTGTATTTGTGTCTTCTTCTAAAACTGGATTCTTTAAATAGGCTACTAACTCGTTAAATGTTTCTTTCATGTTGTTTTGATTTATTAATTAGTAGCCAAAAATTTAGTTTTGTTACACTATAACGCCATCTTTCATTGTCAAAGTTCTGTCTGCCATTGCAGCAAGTTCTTTGTTATGCGTAACAAGAACAAAGGTTTGTCCTAATTTATCACGCAATTCAAAAAATAGTTTGTGTAGGTTTTCTGCGGAAGTAGAATCTAGATTTCCAGAAGGTTCATCGGCAAAAATTACTGAAGGCTCATTAATTAATGCTCTTGCAACTGCAACGCGTTGTTGTTCTCCTCCAGAAAGTTGATTAGGTTTGTGATTTTCTCGATGCGATAAACCTAAGAATTCTAATAACTCTTTAGCTCTTTTTTCTGTTGCTGCTTTTGGTTTATTGCCAATAAATGCAGGAATACAAACGTTTTCTAAGGCCGTAAATTCTGGTAATAACTGATGAAATTGAAATATAAAACCAATGTGTTTATTTCTGAATTTAGATATCTCTTTATCGGATAAATCTTTAATTGATATTCCGTCTACAAAGAGTTGAAATTCTTCTTCTTTCAGCGGTTTATCTAAAGTTCCTAAAATTTGTAAGAGTGTTGTTTTACCTGCTCCAGATGGACCAACAATGGCAACTATTTCGCCTTTTTTAATATGAAGGTTTACGCCTTTTAAAACTTCGACTTCTCCGTAATATTTATGAATATTTTTTGCTACAATCATGCTTTAATTTCAATAAAACGAATGTACTAAGAATTATCGGTTTTGCGTGAGGGATTGAAGTAGAAATCCTTTTGTGAAGAATGAACAAAAGATTGTAACGGAAAGCCCGACCACGCCTAAGCGTGGGCACGCCCTAAAAGATGTTTTTAATGTTGTTGTAATCTATAAAATAGACAAAACGTAAAGAAAATATATGTTGGTTTGGTTCTTGAAATAACTCATCTAAGTTTTCTGTAAAAGTGTGGTTTGCGTTATCACTGTCATTAAAAATAGAGTTCCTGTAGAATGCTATTAATTGACTTCCTGGTGCAAATTGCCAAAGGTAATTTAGGTCTAAATTCCAGCTATTAAAGTTAACATCATAATTGTCTTGGTAAATAGTTTTAGCTAAAGTTCCATCGTTTTCTAAGGTGAAAAATTGTTCTTTATAAGGTACTTTACTCCAGTTATGTCTAAATGATAACGATAGTGAAGATTTTGTGCTAAAGCTATATTTTCCTGTAAGTGAATTGTTATATGAAGTTCTGTCTCTTTGCCCAAAGATAATTTTGTCTTGGTATGGAGCTAGTGAAGCGTCATCTGCCACATCATCTGCCGTTATTTCATTTACAAAGCCTTGATCGTTATTGGTTTTGTTATAGTTTAAACGATACACTAAAGAAAATTGATTTGTAAATCGATATCTAGGTGAGATTCCAAAGCCGTAAGATTCTTTTGCGTTGTTTTTATTATGTGTGAAATACAAATCATAATCATACGCAAATTTCTTTCTATAATCTGAAGAACCCCAATGATTAACATTTAAACTTTGTGGCCTTAAAAAGAAAACACCACTTGTAGATCCTTGTCTTGGTTCAAAGAAATCTTTTCTTTCAGAATTAAAGTTTATGTTACCTCCATAACCAAAACGTTTTTTGGTTTGTACTTGAAAATTGTATCCTAAATAAGTTCCTGTATAAACTCCAGATTCATGCAAGAAATTTACATTGTAAGAAAAGTTATGGTATAATTCATTAATTTTTCCTTTTGGTTTAAGGTATCTATATCCTAAATAACCATATAAGGTTTGCTCATTATTGCTGAACAAAATTCCCATATCATTTGGGTTGTAGTCTTTGTTTTCAAAATTATACCCAATTTCTCCACGCCATTTACCAGAATGTTTTCCAATACTTGTGTCAAATGCATAACCTGTGTTTGGGTTGTCTATGTCATCAGAAATACTAGTCATTTTAAAACCTCCATCAATATTATAATTACTTCCATTGTCTTCTAAGTGCCATAATAAACCTGTTGCATTTGCATCTCTAAATTTACCATTACGCGTAACATTTGTATTAATTAAAGTTACTGCCGAGTTTTGATTAAACTGTTGATCTAAAACTAAAATATTATAGTTAGAAAACGGATTTGTAGTTTCTTTTCTAGTTGTAGTAGTAGTTTGTATTTGTCCACCACCAAGATCTTCTTCTTCAGTTTTTTCTATGGTTATCTCTGTTTTGTCTGTAATTGCGTTGAAAAAACCAATTCCTAAGCCGCCTTTTGTTCTACCAGAAATTTTAATTGCGTTTAACATTTGAACTTTTCCAGGTTCATCAGTAATTTCTTCATTGGTTCTTTTTCCGTTTGTAAAAACATCTTCTTCTATTAAATTTCTATCACCAGAAAATTGATCTATTGGGTGTGCTCCAATTCTTCTTGAATAAAATAACCTTCCTTTCGAAAATAATTCTGTTCCTTCTGTAAAAAATTGACGTTGTTCAGAAAATTGTTGTTCAAATGGTCCTAGATTTAATTCCACATTATCAAAACCAGCTTGGCTAAAATCTGGAATTAAGGTTGCATCTAGTGTAAAGTTTTCTGTTAAACCATATTTTACGTCCATACCAACATTCCAATCAGCAATTGTATGTCCGTCATACGTTTCAGAAATAACCGATGCATAAGGATAAAATGCTAGACGAGTTGGTGGTTTTATATTTTTAAAATTTTGGTACAAACCATCGTATTGTGTCCATCTTCCTTGCGTGTTATCAATATGATTCCACGTAAAACGAGCGTTTAAATTTCTTACTTCTCTATGAAAGTTAATTCCCCAAGACTGTACATCTTCATTAGCAAAACGTAAAGCTCTGTAAGGTATTTTCATTTCTATAACCCAGCCAGTATCTGTAATTTTATGAGCACTTTCCCAAACAGCATTCCAATTATAATCTTCGTTACCGTTAGATACTTTAGAATCTACCTGAACACCAGAAGCAGTAACAATAAACATAGTTGGGTTTTGACCATCATCATTTGGATTTACCATTAACATAAAAAAATCTGCATTTCCAATATTGTCTCTATTGTTAAATTCTGCAGGAATTTTAGAAGGATTTGGAGCCAACATTTTTGCACTTACATAAATTGCATTGTCATCATAAATCAACTTTACTTCCGTTTTATGCGAAGCAGGTTCAGCATCTCCATTTGTAGGACGCATCATTATAAAATCATTAGCTAAAGGAGCATTTTTCCAAGCAGAATCATTTAAATCCCCATCAATTTTAGGAGATTTACTAATTCTTGTAGCTTCAATTTTTTTTCGATTTGTATTAATTTCTTGAGCGTAATTTTCTTCAGAAAAGAAGAAGATTACCAATAAAAATAAGGCAATTCTATACATAGTTGATTAGCATTGTAAATTGATAGTACGAAAGTATTTATCCTTTGTACTAACAAGTCTTAAATTAGTGTTAATTATTGTAAAGACTACTTAAAATTATAAACGTTACATAATTTTTACAATTTTATAGTAATTAATCTTAAGAGTTAGCCTAATTTGTAATTTGAATTTGTACTTTTGCTTTACTATAAAACATTTTAATAGAATGAACTTACACGAATACCAAGGTAAAGAAATATTAAACAGTTTTGGCGTTAGAATACAACGCGGAATTGTAGCTAGTACTCCAGAAGAAGCTGTTAACGCAGCAAAAAAGTTAACTGAAGAAACCGGAACAGGTTGGCACGTTATTAAAGCACAGGTTCACGCAGGTGGTCGTGGTAAAGGTGGTGGTGTTAAGTTGGCTAAAAACTTAGACGAGGTAAAAAGCATTTCTAATGATATTTTAGGAATGATGTTAATTACACCTCAAACTTCTGCAGAAGGAAAGTTAGTAAATCAAGTTTTAATTTGTGAGGACGTATATTATCCTGGAGATTCTGAGCCGGATGAATATTATATTTCTGTTTTATTAAATAGAGCTACTGGTAAAAATATGATTATGTATTCTACTGAAGGTGGAATGGATATTGAAACTGTTGCAGAGGAAACTCCACATTTAATTTTTACAGAAGAAATAGATCCTTTATTAGGGATTATGCCTTTTCAAGCACGTAAAGTTGCTTTTAACTTAGGTTTATCTGGTGTTGCTTTTAAGGAAATGACAAAGTTTGTTACTAATTTATATAAAGCATACATTGGTTCTGATTCTTCAATGTTTGAAATTAACCCAGTATTAAAAACATCGGATTCTAAAATTATGGCAGTAGATGCTAAAGTTTCTTTAGATGAAAATGCATTATATAGACATAAAGATTATGCAGAAATGCGTGATTTACGTGAAGAAAACCCAATTGAAGTTGAAGCTAAAGCTGCAGGTTTAAACTATGTAGATTTAGATGGAAACGTTGGATGTATGGTAAACGGAGCTGGTTTAGCAATGGGAACTATGGACTTAATTAAAGAGTCTGGTGGAGAACCAGCTAACTTTTTAGATGTTGGTGGAACTGCTGATGCTGCAAGAGTAGAAACTGCTTTTGGTATTATTTTAAAAGACACAAACGTAAAAGCAATTTTAGTAAATATCTTTGGTGGTATTGTACGTTGTGATAGAGTAGCACAAGGTGTTGTAGATGCTTACAAAAGTATGGGAGACAGAATTAATGTACCTATTATTTGTAGATTACAAGGAACAAATGCTGTTGAGGCAAAAGAGTTAATTGACAATTCTGGAATGGAAATTATTTCTGCTACAGAATTCCAAGAAGCTGCAGATAAAGTTGCTGAAGTATTAGGAGCTTAAAAAGTTTCTTAATTTATATATATAAAAGCCTCACATTTTGTGAGGCTTTTTTAGTTAAGAAATGTTCTTTTTAAGTAGCTATTTCCTGCTCGGAGTTTATCTTGAGCGAAGACGAAAGGTTATATCTTTTGCATAAAAAGCAAAAAGATGTCACTTCAATCAGGGCTAAACTTGTTTGCTGTTTTTAAGCAAAACTATAAGTATTATTTAATCTTTATTAGATGATTCGCTAACGTTGTTGTGTTATGGAAAGTTGCGTTTAAAGTGAACGGCTATTTTCCGCAGGAAAATTGATGTTCACAAAAAAGCAACTACTTTTGGTTAGGATAAAAATAAGCAATTTTTTATACACGGTGTTAGCATCAGTTTTTTTTATTTTTTTCCTATAAATTTGGAATATTCAACTACTTTTTTAATTGTGTTGTTCAGTTCCTTTTTTCGCCAGTTTATGTATAAATCTATTTTTTCTTCTAATTCTATAAACTCAACATTTTCTGCTTGAGCCGATTTAAACGACAATGGCAAAATAGAGATTCCAAGTCCTTTGGAAACGAGATTTATTATCATTCCTCCAAAATCCGATTCAATTATGGTTTTGGGTTCAATTCCATTTTTTGAAAACCACGACCTTAATAACGAAGCAAAAAAAGTGGTTTGGTGTAAACCCGAAATAATAAACTTTTCGTTCTCTAATCCAGTCAAATTCTTTTTGTTTAACCTATGGTTTTTAGGGACAACCAAACAAATTGGTTCAGAATAAAGTTTTTGAGAGTCGATATTTACATTTTTAATTTTATCTCTACTAAATGCTATATCAGTTTGAAAGTTTAATAAAAGCTTTTCGTGATTTTCGTCTATAGGTTCAGTTAATTCTATTTTTAAATCAGGTAGATTATTGCTTAAAACCTCCAAGAATTTTGGTAAAAATTCATAAGCGATAGAACCCGGATACGTTATAGAAATAGTTCCCGCTTTTCCTTCGTCAATTTTTTTTGCCTGTCTTATTATTTGGTCAAACTCTTTAATTTCCTCTCTCCATTGTTCTTGAAGAAATTTACCCGCATTTGTAAGCTTGACATTTCTCTTGTCCCGTTCAAAAAGTTGTATTTGTAGTTCATCTTCCAAAGCTTGGATTTGTCTGCTTAATGAAGATTGTGATATAAAAACTTTCTCTGCCGTATTCCAGAAATGAAGTTCCTTGGCAAGAACTAAAAAATATTTTATTTGTTGAATTGTCATAATTAATGCTGTTTTTGCATTAGTTGGTCAAAAATATGTATTTTTTGAAGTATATCAAAACTGTTTCTTTGTTGAAAATATTTTATTAATTTTAAAAGATAGAACACAATGGGAATTGAAAATTTAATGACATTTATAGTGACGGCTTTGTTTTTTATTATGACGCCAGGAATTGACACAGTTTTTGTTTTAAATAAATCTATAGGTCAAGGAAGAAAGTCAGGCATTTATGCTACATTTGGTATAAATACAGGTGTTTTGGTGCATACATTTTTTGCTGCATTAGGATTGTCTGTTCTTATTGCGAAATCTACTATTGCATTTAGTTTAATCAAATTTCTTGGTGCAGGATATCTGATTTATTTAGGTTTTTTAAAGTTGAAGAACAAAGAAGGATTTTTTCCAGCTGATAATAAAAAGTTTAGCAAGAATTCAAAAAATGATTTCTGGACTGGATTTTTAACTAATACTTTAAATCCGAAAGTTGCATTATTCTTTTTAGCATTTTTCCCTCAATTTATTAATGTAAATCAAATGGACAATCCTATTCCGTTTCTATTATTGGGAATAACTTATGCCTTAATCGGGATTGTATGGTTTTTGATTTTGACATTATTCGCTAGTGTTTTCAGTCAAAAGTTAAAAAGTAATCTTAAATCAGGATGTTGGTTAAATAAATTGAGTGGTTTGGTCTTTATAGTTATGGGAATAAAAATAGCATTAGCTAAAATTTAAGTTTTCGCCCGATTTCATTATTCATCGGGCGTTTTTTTTAAAATTGGTGCTAATGGGTTTCTGAATATGCGTCGTTTTAATGATTTATATTCAACGTTAGCGAAGTTACCTAATTTTTGTTTTAGAAACAACCTAAATTATTTTCAATTCCTTTCGTGTAAATTTTAAAATCATGTTATATTGTGCTGTACTTTATTTAAGAGAGATATTATGAAAAAAGCACTTATTTTATTTTTACTTCCACTACAATTAATTGCACAAGAATTACCAAGTTCTTCAGTGTTTTGGAATACATTAAAACAACACTGCGGTAAAGCTTATGAAGGAGAAATAGTTGCTGGAGGAAAAGAAGGAGATGGTTTTACTGGAAATAAGTTAGTGATGCATATTCGCTCCTGTGAAGAGAATACACTTAGAGTTCCGTTTTTTGTTGGTGAAGATAAATCTAGAACTTGGGTTTTTACAAAAAGTTCAGATAATTTAATTACTTTAAAACACGATCATAGACACAAAGATGGTTCTGAAGATAAAATAACACAATATGGAGGTTCTAATCCTAATGTGGGGTTGAAGAATATTCAGTTTTTTCCAGCAGATAAACATACAAGTAAATTAATTCCTGCTGCTTCAACCAATCTTTGGTGGGTTACAGTTGATAAAACTAGTTTCACTTACAATTTACGTAGGATAGGATCTGATAGATTCTTTTCTGTAAAATTTGATTTAACAAAAGAAGTAGAAACGCCAAGTGCTCCTTGGGGAAGTGAGGATTGATTTATATCTTCTCTAAAATTTCTGTAATCCTATATTCACCTCTTTTGGTATAGTAGTTTCCATTTGGTTTTATAATGACGTAACTAAAACATGGGTAATGAAATTTAAAAAAAGTTTTTTCTATTAATTGGCTGTTATCTTTATACCACTGAAATTCTTTGGAAAAATTCTTAACAATTTTATCATCTTTAAAAATAAAAAATTGTTTTATGTTTTTCTTTTCTTTTAAAACAGTTGTATATGTTTTAGTTAACTTTAAAAATGAATTATTCCATCCGGTATTACCTAAGCATTTGTCTTTTTTAGGAAAATAGTTAATAATAATTGTTTGATTAGAATTTATCTTAGAGTTAGAAACAGTAATCAAGTTGTTTTTAATTTTTTCATGAATTTCTTTAGAAATGCGACCAAACTTTTCTTTTACAGCTTTTATGTAGAAAATTACACTATCTTTTTCTACTCTAAATTCGTAATGTCTTTTATTTAAAGGGTTGCTCTTGTATTGCTCTATTGTAAGAATTTTTAAATCTTCATCAACATACATTATTTTTTTACTTTGAGAATAAGTATTGAAATGAGTGAGTAGTATTAAAATTAAAAATATCTTTTTCATAAAAGTAAATCTACAAATTTTCTTTTAAAACTTTAATTTCATCACGTAATTGTGCAGCAACAATAAAATCTAATTCTTTTGCAGCAGCTTCCATTTGTTTGCGTTTTTCTCTAATACGTTTTTCAATAGTTTCTTTTGGTAAGTATTCCAATTCTTGTTCTGCAGCTTTTTGCGCGGCATTGTCATAGTGATAAGAAGTAACAGTTCCTTTGGTTAAAGCATCATCTATCTTTTTATTAATTTGAGTTGGTGTAATATTATGTTTTGTATTGTATGCAATCTGCTTTTCGCGCCTTCTATCGGTTTCGTCAATAGTTTTTTGCATGCTTTTGGTCATTTTATCAGCATATAAAATTGCGATTCCGTTTACGTTTCTGGCAGCTCTACCAATAGTTTGAGTCAGTGAACGATGCGAACGTAAAAAACCTTCTTTATCAGCATCTAAAATGGCAACTAAAGAAACTTCAGGTAAATCTAAACCTTCACGTAATAAGTTTACACCAATCAAGACATCGAACAAACCTTTACGTAAATCTTGCATTATTTCTACACGTTCTAAAGTATCTACATCAGAATGTATATAACGGCAACGCACTTGAATTCGGCTTAAATATTTTGCTAATTCTTCTGCCATTCGTTTAGTTAGTGTTGTAACTAAGGTACGTTCGTCTTTTTCTACACGGATTTGTATTTCTTCAATTAAATCATCAATCTGATTTAAACTTGGTCTAATTTCTATAACTGGATCTAATAAACCAGTTGGTCTAATTACTTGTTCTACAAAAACACCTTCGGTTTTTTGCAGCTCATAATCGGCAGGAGTTGCAGAAACATAAATTGTTTGATTCTGAATTTCTTCAAACTCTTCAAACTTTAATGGTCTATTATCCATTGCAGCTGGTAATCTAAAACCAAATTCAACTAAATTTTCTTTTCTACTTCTATCGCCACCATACATTGCGTGCGTTTGCGGAATGGTTACGTGGCTTTCATCAATAACCATTAAATAATCGTCAGGAAAATAATCTAATAAACAGAAAGGTCTTGTTCCTGGTTCTCTACCATCTAAATAACGAGAATAGTTTTCAATTCCAGAACAATAACCCAATTCGCGTATCATTTCTAAATCGAATTCGGTACGTTCTTTTAAGCGTTTAGCTTCTAAATGTTTCCCAATTTCTTTAAAATAATCTACTTGTTTTACCATATCATCTTGAATTAAATGAATGGCGTTTTGTAATACATCAGGTGAAGTAACGAATAAATTTGCAGGATAAATTGTTAGGTTTTCAAAACGTTCTACAATTGTGTTACTTTCTATATCTATACTTTCAATTTCTTCAATTTCATCTCCAAAAAAGTGAACACGATATCCATTATCTCCATAAGATGGATAAATGGTAACCACATCTCCTTTTACTTTAAAAGTTCCGCTTTTTACTTCAATTTCTGTTCTGGAATATAAACTGGTTACTAAAAGGTGTAAAAATTTTGTTCTTGGAATTTGTTGGTCAACCTCAATATTTATAACATTTTTCTTAAATTCTACAGGATTTCCAATACCATATAAACAGGAAACAGATGCTACAACTAAAACATCTCTACGACCAGAAAGTAGGGAAGAGGTTGTACTTAAACGTAAGCGTTCTATATCTTCATTAATAGATAAATCTTTCTCTATATAAGTTCCAGTTACTGGAATATATGCTTCTGGTTGATAGTAATCATAATAAGAAACAAAATACTCTACAGCGTTTTCTGGAAAAAACTGTTTAAATTCTGAATATAATTGCGCCGCCAATGTTTTATTATGTGCTAAAACCAATGTTGGACGATTGATTTTTTCTACAACATTTGCTACAGTAAACGTTTTACCAGAACCAGTAACACCTAATAAAGTTTGGTGTTTTTCTTCGGAAAATATTCCGTTAGTAAGTTGTTTAATTGCTTCTGGTTGATCTCCAGTAGGAGAGAAGTTAGATACAAGTTTAAAATCCATTTAACAAAAATACGGATTACTTTTACAATGGGTAGGAATGTGTTTTCTTAATTTCGAATTAAAGAAATGCTGCCTTTTGTTTCTGTAAAATTTCCATTTACATCTTCTAGTTTTAAAGTATACCAGTAAGTTTTAGGCGGTAAATCTTGACCGTTGAATGTTCCGTCCCATTCATCGTTTTTTAATGTTTTTAGTATTTTTCCAAATCTGTCAAAAATTGTTATGTATACATTTGAGTAGTTCGGATTTTTAGAAATGTCTACTTTCCATGTGTCATTAATTCCGTCATTATTTGGTGTTATAAAATTTTGAACCTTAAATACAGATATCTCTTGCGAAACTGTATTTATACAACCATTTATCCTTTTTACATAAACAGTATGTAAACCATTTTCAACATTATTAAATGTAAAGGAATTTCCATAAGAATTGTAAAAATTAATATTGTCTAAAGAATATTCATAGTCATCACTCTCTTCAACTATAACAGTAATGTTATTTTCATCATTATTGTATTTAAGTGAGGTTATTTTAATGTTTTGAGAATTTTCTACAATAAATGTATTAAAGCCAGCTACTTGTTGGTTTAATTGAGGGTAATTTCTATAAGTTATTACTTTGTAGGTTCCAGCTTCACTAGGTATATAAGAAGGATCTGTTGCATTTTCTATAAGTTCATTATTAAGATACCATTTATAAGTGTCGTTTAAAATATCTGTGTTTGCATCTAGCAATAAGGTGTTGTTCTCTTTTGAGCATAAACTTAAAGGAGTTTCAATACCTAAAGGTTCAGGTAATTTTAATACAGTAATCTTAAATTTTCCTATTGAATTTTCACAGTTTAAACCGTTATAATTTAGTTTTACAAATACTTCTGAATTATCTGTAAAATAATTGTTTTCTGAGGTTTGAGTAATTTCATTTACTTCATTTTTAGCATCGCTAAAAGTTTTGTAAAGCTCAATGTCAAGATTATATAAAGAGTATAAATTTTTTATCTGTTCAATTTTAATTGTAAAATCAATATTTGCATCTCCAGAACCTAAACTAAATTGAGGGTTAACTTCATTAGCATTTAAATCTTCTTCAATAGTATATAAGATTGAAAAATCTTCTATAACAGTAGGAAGAACTTGTAGTTTTAAAGTTTCTAAATTTTCTTGGTTAGTAGTGTTATTTGTTATTTTGGCGATAATTTCATGCTCTATAGGACTCTCTTCATTTCTATATTCATTAGGTAAAGGGTTGGAGAATGAAGTATCGTTTTTTTCAAAAAAAGTTACTGTATAATCATTAATGTTTCTTGCTAATGCTTCTCTTTTAGTTTGTAAATGAAATGTAGTAATACCATCTGTTACGTTTTCATCAGTATCACAGTTCTCATAAATAATAATTGTTTTTTCTAGAAAACTAATAGTTACGCTTGCTGTAACTTTTTTACATGAAGAAAGTACTACTTCTAGTTCGTAAAGTCCACTTCCGTAAATTCCTTCAGAAATATTTAAAGTAGCTTCATTTCCTATTATTTCACCATCTTTTTTCCAAATATAAGTTGTATTAGTTTCAATAGTTCCTGACCTAAGAATATGGTTTTCATCTAGAAAGTAAGTTTGTGGTTCATTGTTAATAATTTCTTCAGTTGCATCATCTAAAATAGTAGTTGAAGAGAAAAATGATTGAATAAATGGAGGTAAGCCTTGGGTTGCTTTATTACCATTTAAGTAAACAGCATCTTTTGTGAAAAGAACTTCTTGCGCATTTTCATCTGGATTATCTATCACACTTAAATATTCAACTCCACCATTTAAATAAGCTTTGGTAATAGAAGCGTAAATTTTTCCGTTAGATGCTAATTGTAACGCTCCTCTAAAACCATTATTGTTAGTATAAATAGTTTCTTTAGATTCTTTTACATTGCTGGAAAGTACGTCAAATTGAAATAATTTATAGGTTGAAGTAATTGGATCAGTGGTAGAATTTCTAAAATAACTATACGTAGAAACGTATAATTTGTTTGATGTTTTGGAGAATTCTATTCCGTAAGGTGTTCCGTCTTCTATTTTAGTTGAAATCAATTCTCCATTTTCAGAAACTTTACCTGTTTCATCATTAAAATCAAATAAAACTACACCATAATTGTCTTCATAATGTTGTGCATCAGCAATCGCTAATTTGGTTCCATCTGGAGAAATTTTTAAATAACCACTTTTAGACTCTGGTGTATAGGAAGTTGAAGATGTAATTGGATTAGTGTTTAGCCCATTCTCATCAATTTTATAAGAAATAAATGTATTTCCTGACTGAGATACTAACCAAAACGAATTACAGTTGCTCGTTTGAACTGCAGTTAACCTTTCTGACCAATTGTTTCTGTAGTTTTCATTTATTGATAAATTTATTGGTCCTGAAACAACTTCTCCTAATCCATTATTTTTAATGCTATCAATTGTATACACATTTAAACCATTGTTATTGGTTAAATCTCCTATAGTAAAAAGATAAAAAAGCGAATTATTTGTTGGATGTGGTATTGTTAATGCAGATTGTGTGCTAGAAGGGTTTCCTAATAGATCAGTTGCATTTGAACCGTTGGAATATTGCATTATCTGATGCTCTTTATTCCAAAGAGTAACTCCGTCTGTATAAAAAAATAAATTTCCGTTTGCGTCAGAGAAAGTAGAACATCCTTCTAAAGTATTGATGTTTCCGTTGTTTAAACTTGTGGGAGTTTGATTCTCAAAACTAATACCAGCATTTTCTCCAAAATACCAAACATTTGTTTGGTTTTGGGAATGTGACATAACAGCAAAGAAAAATAGTATCAGGGGGAATACTTTCTTCATTATAATTCAGGGGATTTTAACTCTGCAAAATTAATAAAAATCTATTAAATAGTGTTTTACATATTTAAAAAAGGGTGTTTTTCCTGATTTTTTATCTTCTAATCAAAGAGAAGTATCCAGAACGCGTTCTGGTAATTCCTTTAGCATCTACAAGTGTTGCTTTAAACCAGTAATTATTGGATGGCATTGCTTTGTCTTTATAATGACCGTCCCAACCATAAGCGTTAATATTAAACTGATTTATAATTTTCCCCTGTCTATTAAAAATAACAACTGTATTGATTGGGAAAAATGTAGCATTAGTTCCTTTAATTGTCCAAACATCTTTAATTCCATCGTTATTTGGAGTAAAGAATTTAGGAAATTCTATAACAGGAACTGTATGTGTGGTAACTCCACAACCATTTTTATCACGAATATGAATTGTGTAAATTCCACCATTTAGACCATCAAAAAATGCTTCATCTTGATAATTAACAATGGTAAATCCGTTTTCATCAATTAAAGCAAATTCATAATCACCTTCGCCTAAATTACTATCGTTTATTGTTATTGAGTTGTTTTCAGAATCATCAACAATAGTAATATCATCATCAGTTATTGTTGCTATATTAGATTCGTTAACAGTAATAGTTCTTGTTCTAGGACACATTGTTCCATTGGTAGTTGTAGCAGTAACACTATAATCTCCACCAACAGTTACATCTTGTGTAATAGCTGTTCCTAAGGGATTTCCACTAGCATCAAACCATTGATACGTATAAACATCGTTTGGATTTTCTACGGTTAATGTTAATGGAGGATTGTTTAAACAAACAATTTGAGGAGATGTTACAACAAAATCAGGTAAAGAATTTACAATAACATCAAAAGTTAAATCGTCATTAACACAACCAGTAGCTTTGTTTTCAATACGAACAAATATTGTTTGTTGATTTATATCAGTATTGGTAAACGGAGAGCTTTGTGGAGCACTTCCATCGGTTGCGTCTGCCTGCGTTAGGTGAAAGGTTACATTAAAATCGTCTTCATCTTGTACTGTTGGATCACCTAAGATATCTGGTATTTGACTTTCCAAATCAAAACTTTGTACAAAACCATTAGCATCATCACCGTCAGCATCGTTATCACATTCAGATAAGTTAGAAACTAAATTATCTGGATTAGCAAGCGGTTCTGCATTTATTAGAACTTGAAAATTAAAAGTATCATTAACACAGGTTGTAGTATTGTTTACAATACGCACATATACAGTATCGCCACCTTGTGTTGTATTAGAATACATGCCAGTAATTGGAATAGCACCCGTTTGTGCAAGTGCATAAGAAGTATGATAAGTAACCGTAAAATTAGTTGGGTCTTGAGTTCCTAAAATTGTTGTTGTTAGCGTTTCTAAATCTATATTTTGAACAAAACCGTTTGTAGCTGAGCCATCTGCATCATCATCACAAACTTCAAGAGTATTTGCCATATTTAATTGATTGGCAATTGGAAGAGAATTTACAACAATATCAAAACTATATCTATCAAAATAACAACCATTACCAGATACACGTGCATAAATAGTTTGTCTATCTCTAGTAATATTTGTGTAAGGAGATGCTAAAGGATTAGCTCCAGAAGTTGCATCTGCTGCGGATTCATGATAGGTTATTGTATAAGCTAAAGGATCTTGAGAACCTAAAATAGCTGCAGTTTGGCTTTCTAGATCGAAAGATTGAATAATTCCGTTTGAGCCATCTGCATCTACAAAATCATCACATAATTCATATTCATTATCAGGATTAATAGCATTTGCTACTGGAACCGGAGTTGTTTGTAAAGTAAGTTCAGCAAGACCAGTACAATCGTTATTAACCGTATTTATAATTTTAGCATAAATGGTTTGTAAATTAGCATAAGCAGGATCGTTATTATTTCTATGATTAGAAATGTCAGAGATTTCGTTTATTTCTGAAGCTCTATCTGCAATAGTTTCAAAATATTTTACATCTAAATTTAAAGCGCCTGCTAAAGAAGGATGTCCAAGTATTTCTGAAGTGGCAGCAGAAAAATCAAAGGTAGCAATGCCATCAGTATCATCGTTTGCTCCTGGAGTATCATTTCCATCTAAATCTAAGAAATCATCACATTCTATAAAGTTTCTGTTATAAGGAACATCTGAAGCAAAAGAAATAATAATGTCTATTGTTGTAATTCTATAACAATTTTCAGTAGATATTGTTCTTACCCAAACTTGGTCTCCATTACTTGCGTTATATGCAATAGGATTTGCAATAACTGGCGTTCCTGCAATTGCTTCTGCTTGTGTAGTAAAATATTCAAATGTTTCGTTTGTATGGTTTGTAGATATGTTTTCTTGCTCTAATGTTAAGTTAATGTCTGCTACTAAATCTGCATCGTCATCACATTGCAAAATTGTAACATCTACAGGCGTAGGTAAAGGATTTACAATTAACTCAAAAGATTGAGAAGTGTCATTACAATTAACGTTGTCTACGTTTTCAACTCTAACAAAGATAATATCATTTCCACTTTGGTAATTTGTGTTTTTATCAATAGCATTTGTTGTTGCGCTAGTTTGTGCATCAGCTAAAGAAGTGTGATATGAAACTGTATATTGGGTTTCACTTAAAGCTCCTAAAATTTGTGCATCTCTTGTGTTCAAAATAAAGTTATCATATAAACCATCATTGTCTACACTATCAGTTCCATCTCCATCACAAGCAACAATATCATCTGGAGTTTGCGCAACAGGTTCTCCGGTAATTTGTAAGTTGAAAGAATAAACTTCATTACAAGCGTTTGGAGCTCTTTGATTATGTACTCTAACCCAAATAGGACCATCATAAAAAGCAGTAGGTGTAAATGGGTTTGTTATAGGAGCAGTATTGTTTAAAGCATCATTTTCGGTAGGATAATAAACAACTTCAACAAGTGTTGGATCTTGACCATTTAAAATTGTTGGTGTAAGATCTGTTTGAAAGTCAAAAGCTTGTAAGCCATCTCCATCATCATCACAAAAATTAATGTCAGTTGGAGCTACAGGAGTAAGATTATTATAAACTTCAATCGTAAAAGTACCTTCAAGTTTCGTTGGGTTTCCACATTCATCTGTAAGTGTAACTGTTAAGGTATACTCTCCAGCATTATTAAACTGAATATTATTTAGCGTTAAATCTCTAGTTGTTGAAATTATAGAAGTTGTTGTTCCATCGTCAAAAGTCCATTCATAATCTACAGTTGTACCTGTTTGTGGAGTAACCGCTTCTGGTTGTATTAAAATATTTTCTGTCAAACAATATTGCACAATCTCATCACTAATTATTTGGTTGTTTGTAGTGTCTGTAAGCTCTATTCCTAACAATAAAGAAGAAATAAAAGGAGGAAGTCCTTGAGTTGCAGTTCTACCCCCTAGATCTATAGCGTTTTGTGTGAAAATAATATCAGTTGCATTAGCAGTAGGGTTTTCAATAACGCTCAAAAACCTTGCATCTCCATTTGGGTCATCATATGCTTGTGGAATTGTAGCATAAATTCTACCATCTGGCCCTAATTGTAATGCGCCTCTAAATCCATTATTATTTCTGTAAATTTCGCTTTTTGATCCAGGAATATCAGTTGCTATTAAATCAAACTGAAAAAGTCTATAGGTTACTTCTGGTTCACTTAAATCTTGTCTAAATGAAGAAACTGTAGAGAAATAAAGTTTTTTAGAATCAATTGAGAATTCTACTCCATAGGGTTGTCCATCTCCACCTGTATTTAATAAAATAATACCATCATTAGAGACTCTACCTGTACTATTATCAAAACTATATACCATTGCATTACTATCTTGATTTGCAATTGCTAATTTTGAGCCATCTGGAGATAACTTTAAATAACCTCTACGTTGAGCTGGAGTTGAAACAGGTGAAGTAACTGGTGTTAAATTTACCCCACTTGATGTTACTTGGTAAGAAAAAAAAGTATTGTTTACTACTGATACAACCCAAAATTCATTACAATTCGCACCCCTGACTGCTGCTACTTTTTCAGTCCAATCATTTTTTCTGATGTCCGATAAATCTTCAAAAAAATCGCCATCACCATCTTCGTCAATTAATTGCCCTAGACCACCGTTTAAAGACATGTCTATTGTGTATAAATTCATTCCTTCTGCACCACCACTGCCTGGTCCATCATCAACAGTAAATAAGTAAAAGATTGTTGTTGATTCTGGTTTAGGAATAATCATTGCTGATTGGGTACTTGAAGTATGACCTAATAAATTGTTACCAATGTTTCCATTAGTATAATTCATTATATTATGGTTTTTATCCCAAACAGTTAACCTATTATCTGCTGAGTTAGGAGCTCCTACATAAAATAATAAATTTCCGTTACTATCAGAAAAAGAAGAACAACCTTCTAGAGTGTTAAGTTGTCCATCTGTTAATGCTGTTGGAGGTGTTGTACTGAAATCTATACCTGCATTTCTTCCAAAATACCAAATATTGGCTTCTTTTTGAGCAAATAAATTAAACGTTAAAAATAAAAATATAAGAGGTAGTAGTTTCTTCATTCTATGAGGTAGTTTCTTGTGTAAACCTCAAATTTAGGAAAAAAGTATTACAAATCTCTCTTTTTTAACAATGCATATGAGAGGTAAATAAAGATAAATGTCCACGTGCAAACTATAACAATGTCTAAAAATTGTACTGAATAATCCTTACTAAAACCACTTCCAACTTTTTCGGCCATAGTTCTTACAGCACCTAATCTACTACCTGGTTCTTTTATTAAATTAGTCATAGATTCTAATGGAAGAAATTGCATAATTGGATCTATACTTTCTGATGCGTTTTTTATTCCTCTAAATGAGTAGTATAAAAAGCCTCTAAACATGTTTTCTATAATTAACCAAATAAACATGGCTCCAACGGCAAAAGCAGATCTTTTTACTAAAATTCCTAAAAATAATCCGAAAGAGAAAAAACCAACTAGTTTTACAAAAAAGGCTAAAATATAATCTAAATCAGAAAAAATGATTCCGATTTCGTTATAATCAGAGTAAATTAAACCTAAAATCAATGAAACTACAAAAACAAAAATTGTAGAAATTAGAGCAAAAGCAATAACTGTATAGAATTTTGATAAGATGAATTCCTTTTTACTTAAACCATCAATAAGGTTTTGTTTCAATGTTTTATTACTGTATTCATTTGCCATCATTGACACAATAACTAGCAATAAAAAGAATTTCATTGTTGCTGCAACGTACGTGTTGAAATGCCAGATATACGGAAAATTAAAAATTCCTTGGTCAGCTAAATGAATGGTTTCTCCAAAAATGTTAAAGCGTATTGCAGCAATTAATGCTATGGAAGTTAGCAATCCGAAATAGATAATAGACAAAACTCTACTTGCTCTGTTGTGTTTTAATTTATGAAATTCTATAGTAAGTAATCGAAACATGTGTTTAGTTTTAGGTTGAATTGGTTCGTGACTGCGCTCGAACTGATATTCAGTTTTTTTGATTTAAATTTAGCTTGTTAAGTCTAGGAACTGTTGTTCTAAACTTGGCTTACGCTTCACTAAATGCGAAACTGAAATTCCTTTTTGGAATAAGAAGCTGTTTAGTTCTGATGCAGAAATTTCTGTTTTTAAATTGGCTATAATTAAATCGTGGTCTTTTTTAACGCTTCCTATTGCAGGATGATTGGCAAGAATGTCATTTAAAGCAGTTTCATCTCCATCTACTTTTAGTTCAAATAAACCGTTTGAAGCAGTCATTTCATCAACTCTTCCGCTATATAATTTTACTCCGTTTCTAATAACAACAACGTGGCTACAAACTTTTTCAACTTCATCAAGTAGGTGAGAAGCTAGTAAAATGGTAGTTCCGTTACCTGCAATTTCTTGTATTATTTGTCTAATTTCATGGATTCCTTGTGGGTCTAAGCCGTTTGTTGGTTCGTCTAAAATTAAAATTTCTGGATCGTTTAATAATGCAGATGCTATTGCTAAACGTTGTTTCATACCTAAAGAATAGGTTTTAAACTTGCTGTTTTTACGTTCAAAGAGGTTTACAATTTTTAGTTTTTCATCAATTTTATCATAAGAAACACCTTTAATTTTGCAGATTAATTGCAAGTTTTGAGTTGCAGTCATGTATGGATAAAAGTTTGGTCGCTCTATAATTGCACCCACTTTTTTTAAGGCTTCATGTGTAGATAACGTTCCGTCGAACCAAGAAAAATCTCCTGAAGTTCTGTTAACAACATTTAAAATAATACCTAAAGTTGTAGATTTTCCACTTCCGTTAGGCCCTAAGATTCCGTAAACATTTCCTTTCTGAATATCAAAAGAAAGATTGTTTACTGCGTGAACCTGTCCAAATTTTTTGTCGAGGTTTTTTAAAGATAAGATTGTTTCCAAAGAAATTGTTTTAGTCGATTGTTAATACGACGAACAATTTACAAATTTGTTACAAAAGAGTTTGAAAGTTGTAAAGATTAAAAGTAACAAAGTTGAATTAGCTAATGTTTTTCATTTTTACTAAAAACTAAAAACTAAAAACTAATTCTGATAAAAATCATAATCGTCAATATCATCAAATGGATCTTCAAAATCATCATCCGAATTGGCATTTAAGTCTTCGGCTTTAAATTCTTTTTCTGGTGCTTCTGAAGGAATTTCTCCAACAGTTAATATAAGTTTTGTTTCAGAAATTATTTCATCAGAAATCTCAATAACTTCAACATAAAAAGTCCACATGTTTAAGAAATCGTACACATAAATTAGCTTATCACTTTCTTGAGTAAGAGTTTCGTGTAAAATTTCTGTAGCCATAGAAATACCTTCTCCAATTTCATCCATATTAAATAACGGAATTTCTTCGCCTTGGTTCCATTCGTTATCTGTTCTGTAAAAAGACGCCATTTCTTGACCGCCAAAACCAAAGGCTTTAGCAATTGTTGTGTGTAATTTTTCTAGGGTTACACTTTTATCAATTAAAAAAGTACGAATTACGTCTTCTTTAGTATCTAAAATTACGCGGATTTTATACATTATTTATGTTTGAAATTCTATGCAAAAGTACGCAATTATTACGTATTTTTACTTCTCAAACTTTCAAAAAATGGATACAGAAAAAAATCTTCAGAAATTAAATTCATTAAATAAAAATACACTAATGGAAACACTTGATATTGAGTTTGTAGCCGTTGGTAAAGATTTTTTAACTGCAAAAATGCCTGTTACATCTAAAGTGCATCAACCTTACGGAATAATGCATGGTGGCGCAACAGCTGCAATTGCAGAAACTGTTGGAAGTTGTGCTTCTGCTTTCTTCTTAAATGATCCTAGTAAACTTATTAATGGAATTGAACTAAGTATCAATCACATAAAAAGCATACGTGAAGGAACCGTTTTTGCAACGGCAAAAGCAATACACAAAGGTAGAACTACACATCTTTGGGAAATTAGAGTAGAGGATGAGGAAGGAAATCTTATTTCAATTTGTAAGTTGACTAATATTATTTTAGATAAAAAATAAAATGTTAAAGAAGATTCTTAAAATAACAGGTGTACTGTTTTTGTTCTTATTTATTGGAGCATATTGGGCATTTGTAAGTTTTACTTCTCCTAATTCTGATGAAAAAGTTCTTCAAGATTTTACAGCTAGTAGAATTAAACCTATTCTCTCAATAGAGAAATTTAAAAATTTTGAATACAGAAAACTTACTTTACAGAAAGACACTGTTTTACCAACTTTGGTTTTTGTGCATGGAACTATAGGTTCTTGTTTGGACTTTAGTAGCTATATGAAGGATAGTTTGTTGCAAACTAAAGTAAATATGATTTCTTATGATAGAGTTGGTTATAATTTTGAGGATAAAAATAATGTCCAAGAAAATATAGCTTTTGAACGAGATCTGTTAGAAGATTTAGTGAGTAATTTAAAACCAGAAAAAACTATTTTGGTTGGTTATTCTTACGGTGGCCCAATAACATTAGCCACTAAAAAAAGGTTTAAAAAAATAATTTTATTAGCGCCAGCAGTTTACAGTAAAGTAGAACCAATGCCTTGGGCGTTAAATTTATACAATTGGAAGTTAACGCGTTGGTTGGTGCCGAGCATTTGGCAACAAGCCTCTAAAGAAAAACTCTCTCATAAAGCAGATTTAGAAAATTTTGAAAGTGATTGGAAATCAAATCCAAATAAAATTGTAAGTATACATGGAACTGGAGACTGGATTGTTCCGTATTCTAATTCAGAGTTTTTAGAAAAACAGTTTCCTGCTCAACAGTTTGAATTAATTACCATAAAAGATGCAAGTCATGCATTAGTTTGGACTAATTTTGAATTTATTAAAGAACAACTTTTAACCCATATAGATTGAATATTTTTGATAAAATAGCTGAGCAATATCAACAAAACTTGCCTTTTGTAGCTTATAGAAAACCTAACGAAACTATTATTTCTTCATATTTACAAGAAACAGAAGAGTTATTTTTTGCTGATAAACTTACTGAAAATGGCTTTGTTTTTGCTCCGTTTGAAGGAAAAGAAAAGGCTGTTTTAATTCCAGGGAAGTCTTCTAAATTTCAAAAAGAAGAGTTTTGTATAGATGAAGAATTAACTTTTAGAACTCAATTTTTAGACGATTCTTCTTCAAAAGAAAACCATATTAAACTAGTTGAAAAGGCTATAAATGCTATTGAAAATAACGATTTTAAAAAAGTAGTTGTATCAAGAAAAGAGTTGGTTCCACTATCCGATTTTGATTTGATTACTGTTTTTAAAAAGTTACTAAGTTTATACGAAAATGCAATGGTGTATGTTTGGTTTCATCCCAAGGTTGGTTTATGGTTTGGAGCTACTCCAGAAACGTTGTTAAAAGTTAAAGGCAATCAGTTTGAAACAATGTCTTTAGCAGGAACACAAACTTATAAAGGAAATGTAGCTGTTACTTGGCAACAAAAAGAAATTGAAGAACAGCAATTTGTTACAGATTATATTGCTGATAACTTAAAGCCAGTTGTAAATAGATTGAAAGTTGCTGAAGTTGAAACGATAAAGGCTGGAAACTTACTGCATTTAAAAACCAAAATTTCGGGAGAACTTAAAACGAATAGTTTAGAACTGATTTCTAAATTACATCCAACTCCTGCAGTTTGTGGCTTACCTTTAGAAGTATCAAGAGATTTTATTTTAGAAAACGAAAATTATAAACGTAGTTTTTACACTGGTTTTCTTGGTGAAATTAATACAAATTCTAATTTCTATGTAAACCTTCGTTGTATGGAAATTGTAGCTAATAATGCATGCATTTATATTGGAGGTGGAATCACAAAAAATAGTAATCCTTTAAAAGAGTGGGAGGAAACCGTTGCTAAAACAAGGGTTATGAAAAAAGTTTTGTAAATTAAAAAAACCACTAACAAATTGCTAGTGGCCTTTTCTGTGTAAAATAAACTTGAATTAAAAGTTTCTTAAATATTTTAATGAGATATGTTGTAAAGAAATGTTCCAATTATTTCTCCTCCGCTGTAGAAACTCCCAATAACAGAAGTAACTAGAAAAAGAGTTATACCTAAATTAATAATAGATTTCTCTTTAGTTGATAATAACTGATACTTGTTAATCGCTAAATCAATAATAAAATTTTCTTTTTTTGTGTTCATCTTAGCTGGTTTTAAATATCATCAAAAGAAACATCAGTAAAACTCTCTGTAGAAGCAGTAGTTTCTTCGGTAGTTTCTACAGTTTCTTCTTCTTTCTTAAAGTCTTTTTGGTGACGTTCGCTAATTACTTCGCTACCTTTTTCATTTACAATAAAGTCAGTTGCTTTTTGTAGCATTTCTGTAAAATCAGAAAAATCTTCTTTATATAAATAAATTTTATGTTTTTGATAATGGAAAGATCCATCATCATGTGTAAACTTTTTACTTTCTGTTACTGTTAAATAATAGTCGTCTGCTTTTGTTGCTCTAACATCAAAAAAATACGTTCTACGTCCTGCTCTTAATACTTGTGAAAAGATTTCTTCTTGTTCAACTCTCTCGCTCATAATTCTCTTATTAATAGTAGTTATTTATTGTAATTTTCTGAAACAAATCTAATAAAATATTTTATTTAGCAATGTTAAAGATTAATTTTCTTTTTCTAAAAGTTGTTGTTCGTATAGTTCTTTATAGTAACCTTCTGTTGTTATTAGTTGATTATGAGTTCCTTGTTGAACAATTTTTCCTTCATCTAAAACTATAATTTTATCGGCATTTTTTGCTGAAGAAACTCTGTGGCTAATAATAAAAGTGGTTTTGTTTTTTGATACTTTTTCTAAGTTAGATAAGATTTTTTCTTCTGTTTCAGTATCTACAGCAGATAAACAATCGTCAAAAACTAAAATTTTAGGATTCTTAATAATAGCTCTGGCAATAGAAGTTCTTTGCTTTTGTCCGCCAGAAAGTGTAACACCACGTTCCCCTAAAATGGTTTTATATCCGTCTTTAAATTCAATAATATTGTTATGAATTACAGCATTTTTTGCAGCTTCAATTATCTCTTCTTCAGTAGCGTCTTCTTTTCCGAATTTAATATTGTTCTCAATTGTATCTGAAAACAGAAAAGGATCTTGAGGTACAAATCCAATTTGATTACGAACATCATCTAAGTTACAATCTTGTATTGGAGTATTGTCTAATAAAATACTTCCATTAGTTGTATCATATAAACGAGAAACTAAATTTACTATTGAAGATTTTCCGCTTCCTGTATTACCAAGAATGGCAACGGTTTCTCCAGATTTCACAGTAAAACTTACATCTTTTAATGCTGTAATATTTGTGTCATCATACGTTAATGATACATTTTTAAATTCAATATTTCCTTTAACTTCGGTTCTTTGTGTAGTGTTATTTTTAATTTCTGGAACTTGTTCTAAGAACTCATTTATTCTTTGTTGAGAAGCTTCAGCTTGCTGTACCATTGAAGTTACCCAACCAACAATAGCAACTGGCCACGTTAAAATATTTACATATAAAACAAAGGCAGCAATTACTCCAATTTGTATTTCGCCTTCAATATATTGTTTCCCTCCAATATAAATTACAATTAAATTACTAACACCAATTAATAAAACCATTAAAGGGAAAAATAGTGCTTGTACTTTATATAAGGAAATGTTTTTCTCTTTACTTTGGTCTGCTAAAGCATCAAAATTTTTAATAACGGCAGTTTCTATTCCGTAAGATTTTACCACATTTATTCCAGAGAAAAACTCTTGATTAAATGTTGTTAATTTTGATAAATACTGTTGTACAACCGTACTTCTTATATTGATAACTTTACTTATTAAAAATACTGAAACAGATAATAACGGAAACGGAATTAACGTATACATTGTAAGCGTTGGTGCCATTGCATACATTTGCTGAAAACCTACAATAAATAAAATAATCATATTTAACGTGTACATAATTGCAGGTCCAAAATACATACGTACTTTAGAAACATCTTCGCTAATTCTGTTCATTAAATCTCCTGTTCTATTTTTCTTGTAGAAGTTTATAGATAACCTTTGGTATTGTTGATAGATTTCGTTTTTTAAATCGAATTCAATTAAACGAGACATAACAATTATGGTTTGTCTCATTAAAAACGTGAAAAAACCAGATAATAAAGCAATACCAATAATTAAGAGAACATTATTAAGTAGTTCAGTCTTTACAATTTCCAAATCAGTTATTTTTCCAGATTGGTAATCTTCAACAGCATTTAAAGAGTTGCTAATTATTCTTGGTATTTCTAAGGCTAGTATTTTTGATAAAAAGGTTATTATTATTCCTAATAATAAGCGCCATTTGTATTTTAAAAAGTATTTATTTAAGTATTGAAGTGCTTTCAACTAGTAGAATGTTTAATTTATTATATAACGTATATCAGTTTACAAAAATAGTATATTAAACCTTATTATTTATGTTAAATATGTGTGTTTAAAATTGCGTTTTAAAATGTGTTCTTGTTAAATATACAATAAATGTGAAGTCTTTTTTTGCGTGTGTTTTATTAATATCATATTTTTGTTGATGATATTTTATGAATATCAGAATTTAGACTATAAAATTAAATTTATAAAAATGACATCAGAAATTATTGATACAAAAGACTTAAAAAACGACCCGGTTTTTGGTCAATTTTCATTTAACAATCACGAGCAAATTGTTTTTTGCAATGACGAAGATACAGGATTAAAAGCAATAATTGGTATACATAATACTGTTTTAGGACCTGCTTTAGGAGGAACTAGAATGTGGCAATATAATAGTGAATGGGATGCATTAAATGATGTGTTACGTTTGTCTAGAGGAATGACTTATAAAGCTGCAATTACTGGATTAAACCTTGGTGGAGGAAAAGCAGTAATTATTGGAGATGCTAAAACGCAGAAAAATGATAAATTAATGCGTCGTTTTGGCGAGTTTGTGCACTCTTTAAGTGGTAAATATATTACTGCGGAAGACATGGGAATGGAAACAAGCGACATGGATGTTATTAGAGAAGTAACTCCTCACGTAACAGGTGTTTCTGAAAGTCTTGGAGGTGCAGGAAATCCTTCTCCAGTAACTGCTTATGGTGTTTATATGGGAATGAAAGCTGCTGCTAAATATAAATTTGGTACGGAAAACCTAGACGGTAAAAAAGTACTTGTTCAAGGAGTTGGACATGTTGGAGAAACGTTAGTAAAACATATTACTGATGAAGGTGCTCAAGTAATAATTAATGATATAAACGAAGCTCGTTTAGAAGAATTAAGTAAAAAATACGGAGCTAATGTTGTTTTAGGAAACGATATTTATGGTTTAGATGTAGATATTTATGCGCCTTGTGCTATGGGAGCAACAATTAATGATGCAACTATAAATCAAATTAAAGCAAAAGTAATTGCTGGTGCAGCAAACAATCAATTAGCAGATGAGTTAAAACACGGAAGATTATTAAAAGAAAAGGGAATTGCCTATGCTCCAGACTTTTTAATTAATGCAGGAGGAATTATAAATGTTTATGCAGAATTAGAGGGTTACGGAAGAGATGAAATCAATAAAAAAACTGAAAATATTTACAATACAACGTTAGAAATCTTCAACTTATCAGAAAAAGAAAATATAACAACACATGGTGCAGCTTTTAATATTGCACAGAAAAGAATTGATACTAGAAAAGAATCGAAATAAATTATCGATTTCTTTATAATTCAATCATAAAAAACCCATATTTTTGTAGCGCATTAGAAATAATTCTAATGCGCTTTTTTTAAACCTAGTTCAGTTCTTTATAATGATTAATAGAAGACATATTCGCGTTAAAGTTATGCAATCGATGTATGCGATGCAACAATCTAATAGCGACGATTTAATTAAGGAAGAGAAATTCTTAAAATTTAGCATTCAAAAAATGTTTGATTTATATGTGTTACAAATTCAACTTATGGTTGAAGTACAAAAACTAGCACATAAAAAAATTGAACTTGCAAAAAAGAAAATCTTAGCAACTAAGGAAGATTTAAACCCAAACACAAAATTTATAAACAACAGGGTAATTAATTCAATTACTGAAAGTGTATCTTTTGATGGTTATAAAGAACTTAACGGTCTTAATAACTGGGAATTAGATGATGAGTATGTAAAGATTATTTGGGAAGAGTTACAAAACTCCGATTTATATGCTAAGTACATTAATACTGTTGAAGATTCATTTAATGTGGATAGAAGTTTTGCAATCGATTTTTATAGAGAGATTATTGCTCCAAATGAAAAATTAGCAGATTATTACGAAGATACCATGATTTCTTGGGTAGATGATATTCCGTTTGTAAACACTTGGGTTCTTAAATCTCTAAACAAACAAAAAGAAGGAAGAGCTTTTCAGTTAGGTAAGTTATATAAAGACCAAGATGATGAAGATTTTGTTTCTCAATTATTTAAAAAAGCAATTTTAAATCATCACAAATATCAAGATGATATAAAAGATAAAACACCAAACTGGGAAAGCGATCGAATTGCAGGAATCGATATGATTTTAATAAAAATGGCAATAACAGAGTTTTTGCATTTTCCATCAATACCAAGTAGAGTTTCCATAAACGAGTATATAGAATTAGCCAAAGATTATTCAACCGAAAAAAGCGGTTATTTTATAAATGGCGTTTTAGACAAATTATCTAAAGACTATTTAGCAACCAAAAAAATGGTTAAAATGGGAAGAGGATTAATGTAGTTCAAAATAATTTAGTAATTTTATCACCATAAAATAAATATTTTAAAAAATGAAAAAAGCAATAGTAGCAATAGCATTTGTATTAACAGCAGGAGTTTTTGTTTCATGTAAAGAAACAAATGCAGCATCTAAAGTAAAACAAGAAAATGTTGTAAACGCTCAAAAAAGAGATAACGATATTAGTAAAGGTGCACCAGTTGTAGCTTTTGATAGATTAGAGCACGATTTTGGAACTGTAAATGAAGGAGATGTTGTAGAAACTTCATTTGTAGTAACTAACACAGGTAAATCTGATTTGGTAATAACTAATGCAACAGCAACTTGCGGTTGTACAGTTCCAACTTGGCCAAGAAATACACCAATAGCTCCAGGAGAATCTGCGGAAATTAAAGTTAGTTTTAATACTAATGGAAAACCTAACAGACAATCTAAAGCGGTAACATTATTTACAAATACCGCAACTGGTAGAGAAGTTGTAAAAGTTGTAGGAATGGTTACACCTAAAGCTAAAACACCAAGCGTATAATGATAGCAAGTATATTTTTACAAGCAAATGGTGGTTTAATGAGTATGCTGCCATTTGTAGCAATGATTGGTGTTTTATATTTCTTTATGATTCGTCCACAGATGAATAAAGCAAAAAAAGAAAAAACATTTCAAGCAGAAATAAGAAGAGGCGCTAAAGTTGTAACTTCTAGTGGAATTCATGGAAAAATAGTGGATTTAAACGACGCAGAAGGTACAGTAACTATAGAAACTGGAGCAGGAAAAATTAAGTTTGAACGCTCAGCTATTTCTATGGAATTAAGCAAACGCTTTTCAGGAGCTGTTAAAAAATAAATCAATTTTTAAATTGATAAAAAGTGAGCTTTTTGCTCACTTTTTTGTTTTTATGTAGATTGCACTATAAATGGAAAATTTAAGAAACATACCAAAAGCATTTTTTGGATTTTTAGTAGCTTCATTATTAATTTGGCTACTTATTAATATGTCTAAAGAATACAGTTCTTCGGTTTCTTATAGTGTGGATTATCAAGAGTTGCCTCAAAATAAATTACTGGAAGAAAAACCACAAGAAAATATAAGTTTAGCTATTAAAGCAACAGGATTTAAATTGTTTTCAGCAAATATCTCTTCAAAAAAGATACTACTAAATACCGACAAGTTGCGTCAAAAAAATGCAACAGATTTTTATCTTTTACCAGAGAGCCAAAAGTTAGCAATACAAAAACAATTAGCTTCTGGTCTTACTTTAGAAGGTATTTTACAAGACACACTGTTTTTAAAAATAGGAAGTTTAGCAACAAAGAAAGTTCCAGTTGTAGCAAATTTAGATTTGCAATTTCAACCAGGTTATAATTTGTCTGAAAAAGTAACAATTAAACCCGATAGTATTACTATTTCTGGACCAGAATTTCAGTTAAAAAGTATTCAGAATATTGCAATAAGTTCATTTAAAATGGAAGGTTTAAATAGAGATTTCTCTAAAAACGTGTCGTTAAAATTACCTGAAAGCATTGTAAATACTAAGTTTAGTGCTACGGAAGTTAGTGTATCTGGAAAAGTAGATAAATTTACTGAAGGTAATTTTGAAGTTCCTTTTAAAGTTGAAAATGTTCCGTTTGGAATTACTCTAAATACCTTTCCTAAAACAGTTAAAGTAACTTATATTGTTGGACTTAAAAACTTTGGAAATGTAACCGCAGACTCCTTTGAAGTTGTATGTGATTATAAACAAGCAGTAGAAAATGAGTTGTCTTATTTAATTCCTAAGGTACATATAAAATCTAGTGAAGTTTCTTCAGTAAAAGTTACGCCAGATAAAATTGAATATCTAATACATAAATAATGGTAGTTGGCATAACAGGCGGAATTGGAAGCGGTAAGTCTACTGTTTTAAAACTCTTTAAGGGGTTAGGTAGTATAGCAACTTATATAGCAGATGAAGAGGCTAAAAAGTTAATGAATAGTTCTAAAGTTATACAAGAAAAACTTGTTTTAGAATTTGGAGAAGAAGTGTATCTAGACAATAAATTAAACAGACCGTTCTTAGCCAATATTGTTTTTAAGAACAAAGAAAAATTGGCAACTTTAAATGCAATTGTACATCCTGTTGTGTATAATCACTTAGAAAGTTTTATTAAAAATAATACAGATAAAGATTATATTTTATATGAAAATGCAATTCTTTTTGAAAACGGAAGCGATGTTTTTTGCGATAAAATAATTACAGTTACTGCACCAGAAAAAGTAAAAATAGATCGTGTTATTTCTAGAGATAAAACTTCGGAAAAAGAAGTGAGAAATAGGATGAAAAATCAATGGAAAGACAGTAAGAAAACACTACAATCAAACTACATTATTTGTAATGTTTCTTTAACTAAAACAAAAGAGCAAGTCTTAAAAATCCATAATAAATTAACACAAAACCTGCTTTAGGTTAGAAAATATGTACTGTTTTTGTTAAAATACTCTTAAAACTACAGTATTTTTGTTAATCAACGTTAAAAACCATTTTTGTTAATTTTTAATGCGCTAATTTTGAATAATGAGTAAGAAAATCTTCATTCTTATTGTTGCTTTAATGAGCATATCTTTAATTGGTATTATAGCTGTTCAGGTCTATTGGATTAATGACGCAATTGCTAGTAAGCAAAAACAATTTAAGAGTGATGTTACAGTTGCTTTAGCAGGTGTTTCTGAGGCAATTAAAGAAAAAGAAGAATCCCAGTTTACAATAAAGTATAGTAAGTTCTTTGAAAATAATAGATATAGAACAGATGCTGAAATGAAAAGCTTTTTGTGGGAGCAAATAGATACTACAGGAAGAGAGAAGTTTACATTTGGAGCAACAATATTAGAAGAAAATTTTAAAATCCCAGCCGGATTTTTAAATGATGATGAAGTAATTTTAAAAAAATATTCTGGTAGAGAAGATACTTTTCATTCTAGAATGATAAAAAGTTCCAATCCTAAAGAGTTTGAACCAGTTTTTGATGAAAAAAGGTTTTCAGTTTTTAAAGACTATTCAAATTTAGAAAGACAACAGTTTGTAAGCTTATTTAATCAAAGTAAAAGAATTAAACCAATTAATCAGAGAGTTAGAAATCGTGAGTTAAACTTAATTATTAAAGAAGAATTAGCAAAACGTAATATAGTTCAAGGGTTTAAATATGGTGTTTACGATGATGGTTTGGCAACATCTTTAAAATCTGGATATTTTAAAATTCAACCTAATGAAGGTTTTTATTACCCGCTTTTTGAAGACGAAAATGGAAATAGTAATTATAAGTTGTACATAACCTTTCCAGAAGGAAAAAAAGAGTTGTTATCTGGATTGATGTCAATTTTATTGCTTTCAATATTTTTTATATTTATTATTATAGTAGCATTTTCAAGTTCATTATATCAATTAATACGTCAAAAGAAAATATCAGAAATAAAAACTGATTTTATAAATAACATGACGCATGAGTTTAAAACGCCAATTGCAACCATAAATTTAGCGTTAGACGCCATTAAAAATCCAAAGATTATTAATGATGAAGACAAGGTTAAAAGGTATGTAAATATGATTCGTGAAGAGAACAAAAGAATGCACGGTCAAGTAGAAAGTGTTTTAAGAATATCTAGATTAGAAAAAAATCAACTAGATATTAGTAAGGAAGCAGTAGATGGAACAGACATAATAGAAGAAGCTATAGAACATGTAAGTTTATTAGTTGAAGATAAAAAAGGTTCAATTAAAACAACATTTAAAGCAATATCAACAGAAGTGTTAGGTAATGAGTTTCATTTAACAAATGTTGTGGTAAATATGTTAGAGAATGCTTTAAAATACTCCGAAGATAAACCAAGAATTGAGGTAATAACAGAAAGCACAAATAAATTCTTTATCTTTAAAATAAAAGATGAAGGTATAGGAATGAGTAAACAAGCACAAAAAAATGTGTTTAATAAATTTTATAGAGAACAAAAAGGTAATATACACGACGTAAAAGGTCATGGTTTAGGTTTAGCATACGTAAAAGAAATAGTAGAAAACCATCACGGAACAGTTTTTGTAGAGAGTGAGAAAGGAAAAGGAAGCACGTTTACAGTAAAATTACCATTAATTTAAACAAATATTATGGGCATTAAAAAAATATTATTAGTAGAAGACGATCCAAATTTTGGAACAGTTTTAAAAGATTATTTAGCATTAAATGATTATAATGTAACACATGCTAAAGATGGTATTGAAGGTTTAATTATGTTTAAAAACTCAGATTATGATTTGTGTATTTTAGATGTAATGATGCCTCGTAAAGACGGTTTTTCATTAGCAAAAGACATTAGAGTAACCAACAAAGAAGTGCCAATTATTTTCTTAACAGCAAAAACGTTAAAAGAAGATGTACTAAAAGGTTACCAAGCAGGAGCAGACGATTATTTAAATAAACCGTTCGATTCTGAAGTTTTATTACACAAAATAAAAGCAATTTTACAACGTAAAGAAAACGAAACAACTACAGATACGGAGCAATTTGAGTTTAATATCGGTAAATTTTTCTTCAATTCTAAGTTACGTCACTTGTCTATTGGAGAAACTGCAGAACCGCAAAAATTATCTCCAAAAGAAAGTAAATTGTTACGCATGTTAGCAATTCACAAAAACGATTTAATGCCAAGAGAATTAGCATTAACAAAGATCTGGAGAGACGATAACTACTTCACTTCTAGAAGTATGGATGTTTATATTGCAAAACTACGTAAGTATTTAAAACTAGACGAAAATGTTGAAATTTTAAATATTCACGGAGAAGGATTTAGATTGGTAGAAAAAGTTTAAAACATTTTTTTTAGAAGCTGTTTCCCGCTTTTCGTTATATCTTTTGCAAAAAAGCAAAAGGATGTCACTACAATCGGGGCTAAGCAATTTTACTGGCAACAATAATAAAAAGAAACTTTCAGCTTGTTTATCAGGCTGAAAGTTTTTACTTTTAACTAAAACCTAGAACTTGGCAGAATTTATAAAAATATACAACGAGAATCCTAATCCTAAAGAAATAGAAAAAGTAGTAAAAGTGCTACAAAAAGGCGGATTAGTAATTTATCCAACCGATACGGTTTACGGTTTAGGTTGCGATATTACAAGCACAAAAGCCTTAGAAAAGATTGCTAAAATTAAAGGAGTAAAGCTAGAAAAAGCAAACTTTTCATTTATTTGTAACGATTTAAGTCATCTTTCAGACTATGTAAAGCAAATAGATACAGCAACGTACAAAATATTAAAACGTGCCTTGCCAGGACCTTATACTTTTATTTTACCGGGAAGTAATTCATTACCAAAAGTATTCAAAAAAAGAAAAACGGTAGGAATTAGAATTCCAGATAATAACATTGCACGTGCAATTGTAGAAGCATTAGGAAATCCAATTGTATCAACATCTATACATGATGAAGATACCGTTTTAGAATACACTACAGATCCAGAATTAATTTTCGAGAAGTGGCAAAACCAAGTAGATTTAGTAGTTGATGGTGGTTTTGGAGATAATTACGCATCTACAGTTATAGATTTAACTACAGATGAACCAGAAGTTATAAGAGAAGGAAAAGGAAGTTTAGATATTCTTTAGAGTTACAAAGTTGCAAAGTAATAAAGTTGATAACTTACTTCAAATCTTTATACTCTTTTCTTCCCAATCCAAAATATTGCCAAACTACTGAAGTGTGTAAGTTATATTCGTAACGACGTTGTAGTTTTCTACGCTTGTTAAAGAATTTAAAAAAGTTTTTATAAAAACTAAAATGCGCTTTTATAATTGCCCAAGTGTGTATTGGTCTTAGTTCAAATAAGAACTTTATTCCTGCAATTCCATCTAAAATTAAACGAGAAAAAACCACAAATAAAAACCATTGTGTTGGCACATTTTTTACAACAGTAAGCAGGCTATTTCTAAAATTTAAATATGTTTTATGCGGATTACTTTCTTGTAACGTTGCGCCACCAACATGATAAACAGTTGAAGTACCAACATATTTAACTTTAAAACCTTCGTTTTGTGTACGCCAACATAAATCAATTTCTTCTTGATGCGCAAAATAATCTTCATCAAAACCACCTAATTGATGGTACACTTTAGAGCGAATAAAAAAACAAGCTCCAGAAGCCCAAAAAATTTCTGAAGTATCATTGAATTGTCCGTTATCGGTTTCTAAATCATTAAAAACACGTCCTCTGCAATATGGATAACCATATAAATCTACAAAGCCGCCACCAGCACCAGCGTATTCAAATTTAGATTTGTCTTTAAAATCTAATAATTTTGGTTGAATAATAGCCGTATTTTCTTCTTCCTTAAAAACCTGTAGAATAGGAGAGAGCCAGTTTTTGGTAACTTCTACATCTGAGTTTATTAAACAATAAATATCTGCTTCAATATGTTGTAAAGCGTCGTTATATCCTTTTGCATAACCTCCGTTTTCTGTGTTTTCAATAATTTTTACTGAAGGAAAGTTAGTTTTTACAAAATTAATTGAATTGTCTGAAGAAGCATTATCGGCAACATAAATAGTAGCATCTGGCGAATTAAAATTCACAATTGAAGGTAAAAACTGTTCTAGTAGTTTTTCTCCATTCCAATTTAATATGACTATTGCTGTTTTCAAGGTCGCAAAATTAAGCTTTTAAGTCGGTTTAAAAGTTTAAATTTTTCATAATAATTGTACAGCTTTTTTATGTTTGTCATTCCTGCGTAGGCAGGAATCTATGCTGACTTTTGTGAGAATTTATTAACTAAAAGGGTTATAAAAAAGCAATAGCAAGTACGCGCGTTAGCGATTGAAACGGCATCCTTTTTATGGTAAACTCGTTTCAGTGTTTATCATAAAAAATAAAAACACCTATAAATAAGAACAGATGCTGAAATAAAATCAGCATAAAAAGATATAGTGGAAAGCGCGACCCTTGTGGTAACGCCCAAAAAGAATTACTTGTAATTAGGGACTTCCTTTAGAAAGATATAAGTTTCATTTTCAAAATCCATTTTGCAGTAAAAATGTTCCAATCCGTTGGTTACAATTAAGTAATTTGCATTTAATTTTAAGTTGTAACGTGCAATTTGATCAAAAGTATCTTGTGTTATCTTAATTTTTGGCGCTTTGCATTCTACAATAATATCTGGTTTTCCTTCCGCATTAAAAATTAAAATATCAGTTCTTTTTTTACGATTGTTGATAGTTAACTGTTTTTCAATGGCAATTAAAGAAACTGGATATTTCTTTTCTTCAATTAAATACATAACAAAATGTTGACGTACCCATTCTTCTGGAGTTAAAACCACATTTTTTTTTCTCAATTTATCAAAAATAAGCGTCTTATTTTCGTTACTTTTGAGCTTAAACGGATATGTAGGAAGATTGAGTTTTTGCATCAATCAAAAGTAATTAAAAATCAGATATGATACATTTATTAGTTGGCAATACTGGCGCAGGGAAATCTACGTATGCTAATAGGTTAAAACTTGAAATAAATGGCGTGGTTTTTACCTTAGATAAATGGAATAAAATATTGTTTTTTCCTGATAAAACCGACCAAGATGGTTTAGAATGGTTTTTAGAAAGAATAGATAGAGCAGAGCTTTTAATGCAAGATTTAATTTTACAATTAGAAAGAACTGGTGTAGATGCTATTTTAGATGTTGGTCTTTCTAAATTTAAACATAGAGAAAAATATAGGCAATTTGCTAAAGAAAATAATATTGAAGTTAAAACTCATTTTTTAGACATTCCGAAAGAGATAAGAAAAGAGCGTGTTGTAAAACGTAACTTAGAAAAAGGAGCAACTTTTGAGTTTGAGGTAAGTGAGGATAATTTTGAATTTATGGAGAATTGGTTTGAAACTCTAACGGAAACAGAGTTGTTAAATGCAGTAATTATAGAAGAATAATGAACGACGTAAAACATATTATATCAGACATTAATAATGGGAACCTTAAACCTATTTATTTTTTAATGGGAGAAGAGTCTTATTATATTGATAAGATTTCTGAATATATAGAAAAAAACGTGTTAGATGAAGCTGAAAAAGGCTTTAATCAGGTAGTTATGTACGGAAGAGATGTTTCTATAGAAGAGATAGTTTCTTCTGCTAAACGCTACCCAATGATGGCAGAACGACAAGTTTTAATTGTAAAGGAAGCACAAGATTTAGCGCGTACAATTGATAAGTTAGAGAGTTATGCTGCCAATCCGCAACCTACAACGGTTTTAGTTTTAAACTACAAATACAAGAAATTAGACAAACGTAAAAAAGCCTACAAAGCGATTGCTAAAAATGGATTGATTTATGAAAGTAAGAAGTTGTATGAGAATCAGGTTTCTGATTGGATTCGTAGAGTTTTAAGCGGAAAAAAATATCAGATTGAGCCAAAAGCGTCGCACATGTTGGTGGAGTTTTTAGGAAACGATTTAAGTAAGATTTCTAATGAATTGGATAAATTAACCTCAGTTTTACCTGTTGAAACTATAATTACACCAAATCATATTGAAGAAAATATTGGAATTTCTAAAGATTTTAACAACTTTGAGTTGCTAAAAGCAATTGGAGATAAAAATGTGGTAAAAGTGAACAGAATAATTAATTATTTCTGTGAAAATCCAAAGAAAAACCCAACTATTGTTACTGTTTCTACATTGAATGGTTTCTTTACCAAACTACTTTTATATCATGGTTTAAAGGATAAGTCGAAAGCAAATATTGCACGAAATTTAGGTGTAAATCCTTATTTTGTGGGAGATTATACAACAGCTGCTAAAAGCTTTCCTATGCGAAAAGTTGCACAAGTAATTGCATTGCTTCGAGATGCAGATGTTAAAAGTAAAGGTGTTGGCGCAAACCAAAGCCAAAGTGATATTTTAAAAGAGTTATTATTCAAAATTTTGCATTAAAATGAAAAATATTTTTAAGAAAGAAGTTACTAACGAAGTAATTGAGAGAATTAACAAGTTAACACCGCAAACTCAAGCAAATTGGGGTAAGATGTCTGTTTCACAAATGTTAGCACATTGTTGTGTTATTTATGAAATGGTTTATACAGACAAACACCCAAAACCAAATGCTTTTGTAAAATTGATGTTAAAGTTATTTGTGAAAAAAGCTGTAGTTTCAGAAAAACCATATTCAAAAAATAGTAAAACGGCTCCACAGTTTATAATTTCTGATGAACGAGAATTTGAAGCAGAAAAGAAGCGTTTAATAGGTTTTATAACTAAAACACAAGAATTAGGTGAGCAATATTTTGAAGGCAAAGAATCTCATTCTTTTGGTAAATTATCTGCTACAGAATGGAATAATTCTTTTTATAAACATTTAGAGCATCACTTAACGCAATTTGGGGTTTAAATATTTATTAAGCTCCTCCGGCTAAATTATAAGTTACTTCATGTTCTTGCCCGTTATTAATGTATTTAATAGTGATTTTTTCAAAACTTAAAGAAACAATTTCTTGACGATTAGAACTGGCATCTAATTGATGTTTATTTATTGTAGTTTTTTTGAGAGTTAAGATTAAATAAGGTTCTTTCGATTCATTTTTAATTAAACTTATTATTGCTTCTTTAAAAGATTTTCCTTGAAGATTAGCTAACATTATATATGGTGTTGCTGCATCAATTTTTTTTACTAGAGAAATTGGAGACATTTCAGCTCTATATTGACTTCTCCCTCTACCTGGTACAATTTTACCAGCTTTTTCAATTAATGAAGCTAAACCAAAAATTTCTATTTCATTTTTATATTCTGAAGACTTAGATTCTCCTTCTATATTAGGAATTTTTAGATATCCTATTACGGTTCTAGAAGTGATTGGGTTTTCTTGTTTGCTTTGAGAATTAACTGTAATTGAGAATAAAAATAAACTTATAAATAATAACTGTATTGTTTTCATGATATTTCTGATTTACAACAAAAATATTATTATTTATATTGAAAATCAAGAGGTTAAAAACCCTATTTTACATAAAAAGCCTCGCTTCCGATATTCGAAAGCGAGGCTTTTATTTCTATAAATCTAATATTCTAAATTCCTAAAAATACTATCTATTTTCAACTCCATCAACAACAATACGAGCTTCTCTATTAGCAACTTCCCAAGCAGTATGGAAAACCAAACGCGTACGTTTTTCTAACATTTCGTAGTTAATTTTATCTGGTGTATCACTTGGTTTGTGGTAATCTGCATGCGTTCCATTAAAGTAAAATATAATTGGAATACCGTGTTTTGCAAAGTTATAATGATCAGAACGGTAATAGAATCTATTTGGTTCGTCTTCAGCATTATATCTGTAATCTAAATCTACATTTGTATATTTTTTATTTACTGCTTCAGAGATGTTGTGTAAGTCTGTACTTAATTTATCTGAACCAATTAAATATACATAATTTGGATTTCCTTTGTGAGCTGCATCAACTCTACCAATCATATCAATATTTAAATCGGTAACTGTGTTTGCTAAAGGAAAAAGTGGGTTTTCAGAATAGTATTTAGAACCTAATAATCCTTTTTCTTCACCAGTTACGTGTAAAAATAACATTGAACGTTTTGGGCCTTTTCCTGCATCAGCAGCTTTTTTAAATGCTTCAGCAATTTCTAACATTGCAACTGTTCCAGAACCATCATCATCGGCTCCGTTATAGATTTCTCCATTTTTTATACCTTCATGATCTAAATGTGCAGAAATAACTACAATTTCATCAGGCTTTTCAGTTCCTTTAATAAAAGCAACTACATTTTCGGAAGCTTTTAATTTTCCTCTTCTTGCGTTTTTGTTTAACCATTCTGCAGGAACTTCTTGAAAATAATCATCACCACCAATTGGAGATTTAATTCCTTGGTTTACATAGAAGTTTTTTAAATACTCAACAGCTTTTTTCTGTCCAGGTTCACCTGTATTTCTTCCTTCAAATTCATCTGAAGCATATACAAATAGGTGATTTCCTAAATCTTTAGCTGTAATTGTAGCTGCGTATTTTTGTGCTTGATCTACGTTTGCATCGTTGTCTGATTTTGATGCTTCTTTACCAGATCCACATGCCATAAAAGCCAATGCGCAAGCTGAGTATAATAATTTTTTCATGTTGTTTTGTTGCGTTTAATTTACTTGGTTAAATGTAACTTTTAGTTACTTAAGTGTCAAATTTAATTCTTCTTAATGACGAATTGTTCTAAATTTTTGTTAAAATGAATTAATTTTTTAGGGAATAATGTATCAAATGCATTTTTATTTATCAATTCCTCAGAAGTTCCACTGTAAATTGTGTCTTCCGTTAGTAAAATACATTCATCCGCTAATTGAATTGCCAAATTTACTTCGTGTGTAGAAATTAAAATTGTTTTTTGTGTTGTTTCTACTAACTTCTTTAAAAGCGAAAATATTTTTATGGTATGATGAATGTCTAGATGTGCAGTTGGTTCGTCTAAGATGATAATTTCTGTGTCTTGCGCCAAAGCTCTTGCAATTAAAACACGTTGTAATTGTCCGTCGCTTAATTCGTAAAAACGTTTGGATTTTAAATGCTCAATTTCAGTTTGCTCAATTGCTGTGTTTACTTTTTGAATATCTATTTCCGATAAAGTATCAATCCAATTTGTATAGGGTTGTCTACCAAGTGCAATTAATTCAAAAACAGTTAATTGACTTTCTGGTAGTCGTTCAGTTAAAACTAAGCTTAACGTAGTTGCTAATTCTTGATTTGTATATTCTGAAATATTTTTTTGGTTGATAAAAACCTTTCCTACTAACGGATTTTGAACTTTAGAAAGTGTTCTTAATAAAGTAGATTTTCCAATTCCGTTTTTACCTAAGAGTGCAACAAATTTGCCTTTTTCAATAGCTACATTAATTTCTGAAGCAATAACAGTTTGTTGCTTTTTTGTTTGATAACCTATAGCTAAGTTTTCAGTTTTAAGAACGATATGTTTTTTTGAATCCTTCAAAATTAAACGAATATTTTCTTTTTTCTAACTAATAACCAAATAACAACTGGCGCTCCAAATAATGAGGTAATTGCGTTAATTGGAAGTGTAAATTCACTTGTTGGCAACTGTGCAATTAAATCGCAAATTAGTAAAACAATTGCACCAATTAATGCTGTTGCTGGTAATAATATTTTATGATTTGATGTTGAAAACACCATTTTTGCAATATGCGGAACTGCCAAGCCAACAAATGCAATTGGTCCAGAAAAAGCAGTGATAACTCCCGTTAACAAACTAGTAATTAATAAAATGATATTTCTACTTTTCTTGATATTGATTCCTAAACTCTTCGCGTAGTTTTCACCTAATAAATAACTGTTTAAAGGTTTTATGATTGAAAAGGTTGCGGTAATTCCGATTAAGTAAATAGCTGCAAAAACAAGTATTTCATTCCAAGTTAGATTGCCTAAACTCCCAAAACTCCAAAACATATATTGCTGAATTTGGGCAGCTTCGCTAAAGTAGGCGAGTACTGATATAACTGCGGAAGTTAAAGACCCAAACATTAATCCGATTATTAAAATAGACATGGTATTTCTAATTCTATTTGCGGTAATAATTACTGCGGAAAGCACTAAAAAAGCACCTAAACTTGCGGCAATAGCAATTGCCCAATTAGAAAAAGCTAAAGATAAAAAGACTCCGCCAAAAACACTTGAGCCTAAAATTAATAAAGCAACACCTAAACTTGCACCTGAAGAAATTCCTAGAACAAAAGGTCCTGCTAGCGGATTTCTAAACAATGTTTGCATTAATAAACCACAAATTGATAAGCCAGAACCTACTAAAATTGCTGTAATTGCTTTTGGTAATCTAAAATTTAAGATAATGGTTTGCCAACTTTCTTTTGTTGGATTGCCGCCAGATAAACTTTTTAAAATATCCTCAAACGGAATAGAAACTGACCCAAAACTTATATTCACAAAGAAGAATACTAACAGTAAAACTGCTAATAAAATGAAGTGTTTAGAATATGTTTTTTGTATTGTTTTCAATCTTCTGTCATTCCTGCGAAAGCAGGAATCTATTTTAAGTTTGTTTGGATTACTGCCTTCGCAGGAATGACAAATCTAAGATTTATAATTTGATAAAAAATCTACCAACTCTTTAATTGCAATTCCCCGATGCGAAATTTTATTTTTTTCTTCGGAAGACATTTCAGCAAAAGAATTGTCAAAACCTTGGGGTTTAAAAATAGGATCGTATCCAAAACCTTTTTCGCCTTGTTTCTTGGATAGAATTTCACCTTTACAAATTCCGTTAAATAAAAACTGTTTGCCATTTAAATTTAAGCAAACTGAAGTTCTAAATTGTGCTTTTCTATTGGTTTTATTTTCTAATTCTGAAATCAATTTTTGCATGTTATTTTCAGAATTTGAAGGTTCTCCAGCATAACGAGCAGAATACACACCAGGTTTATTGTCTAAGGATTCAACTTCTAAACCAGTATCATCCGCAAAACAATTATAGCCAAATTTTTGTGTAATATAATCTGCTTTAATTTTTGCATTTCCATCTAAAGTAGTTGCAGTTTCTTCAATTTCATCAAAGCAATTAATGTCTTTTAAGCTCAATAATTCTATTGAATTTGGTAGCATTTTTTGAACTTCAGCTAATTTATTTAGGTTGTTTGTTGCGAAAACTAATTTCATACTTAACTAGATATAATTTTTAAAACCAATTCTTTAGTTAAAGGCTGCCCGTTTGCCATTTTTTTAATGTTTTCAAAGGTAAAAACAAAATCGCAACCTGTTTTATAAGCAGAACAACCATAAGCAGTTTTTCCCTTTAAAATAGTTCCTTTTTTACATTTAGGACACGATATTTTATTAGATTTCTCCTCATTCTTCGTCGAAATGACAGCTTGTTTTTGCTCCAGCTTTAAACTAAAATTATCATCAAATCTAATTAAACCTTCAACTTTACCAGCATCAGTTTTAAAACCTTTTAAATTGGTTGTACAACCTTTATCAATTAGACGTATAATCTGATTTTCAGAAACCTTTTTACCGTAAATTTCAAACGGAATTTTTAAATCGCAATTGTTTTTATATTCTGAGCAACCAAAAGCAGAAGAGCCTTTTAAAATGTGTCCTTTTTTACATTTCGGACAGGTTTTACCTGCAACTTGTTTTTTCTTTTTGTCATTTCGACTTTTTGGAGAAATCTTGTTAGACTTTTCGGCTGCGCTCGAAGTGACAGCAGAAATTCTCTTTTTAGAAGTGTTAGAACGCACTTCATACACCAATTCGTCCACCATTTTCTTCATATTATTAATGAAGGTTCCTGCGTTAAAATCGCCTCTTTCAATTTCCTTTAAACGTTTTTCCCAACGACCAGTTAATTCAGCAGATTTTAATAACTCGTTATCAATAATATTAATTAAATCGATTCCGGTTTGTGTTGGTAAAACCAATTTTTTCTTACGTTCTATATATTTTCTTCGGAATAACGTCTCAATAATACTTGCACGAGTTGAAGGTCTTCCAATTCCGTTTTCCTTCATTAATTCGCGCATTTCATCGTCGTCAACTTGCTTTCCTGCAGTTTCCATGGCGCGTAATAAACTTGCTTCTGTAAAATTTCTTGGTGGTTTGGTTTCCTTTTCTAAAAAGGAAGGTTCGTGCGTTCCTTTTTCACCTTTTACAAAAGAAGGCAAGGTTAATTGTTGATTTAATTCCTTTTTAATCTTACTTTCTTCGGTTTCAAAAACAACACGCCAACCTTTATTTATAATCTCTTTTCCTGTTGTTTTAAAAGGAACATCTGCAGCTTTACCAATTACAGAAGTATTAGAAACATCTGAATCTGGATAAAAAACACCAATAAAACGTTTTGTTATGATGTCGTACACTTGTTGTTGGTTGTACTGTAAATTACTTTGAATTCCGGTAGGAATAATTGCGTGGTGATCTGTTACTTTTTTATCATCAAAAACACGTTTCGATTTTTTTATTTTACTACCTAAAAGTGGTTCGGTAAGTTTGCTGTAGTTCGTTAATTTAGATAAAATACCTGCAACTTTCGGATATACATCATTTGGTAAGAAAGTAGTATCAACTCTTGGATAGGTTACTACTTTCATTTCATATAACTTCTGAACCATTTTTAAGGTTTCATCCGCGGAAAATCCGAATTTATTATTACAATACACTTGTAAACCAGTTAAATCGAACAGTTTTGGTGCGTATTCTTTTCCTTTCTTTTTAGTAACAGAAACAATTTCAAAATCTGATTCTTTAACTTTATTGGCTAAAACTTGTCCGTCTTCTTGTTTTAGAAAACGACCATCTTCGTAATTAAAAAGTGTATTTCTATAGGTAGTTTGAAGTTCCCAGTACGGTTGTGGTTTAAAATCACGGATTTCCTTAAAACGATTTACCAACATTGCCAGCGTAGGAGTTTGCACTCTACCAACGGATAAAACTTGTTTATAACCACCAAATTTAACGGTGTATAAACGAGTTGCGTTTAAGCCTAAAAGCCAATCTCCAATAGCTCTGGAGAATCCTGCGTAATATAAGTTATCATATTGTTCAGCAGGTTTTAAGTTCTTAAAACCTTCTTTAATAGCTTCTTCTGTAAGCGAAGAAATCCATAAACGTTGTACTTCTCCTTTATAATTACATTGGTTAATTACCCAACGCTGAATGAGTTCTCCTTCTGTTCCCGCATCCCCACAATTAATGATTACATCTGCTTTTTCAAAAAGACTTTTTACAATATTGAATTGTTTTTTTATTCCTGCATCTCCAGTAACTTTGGTGTCAAAACGTTCTGGAAGCATTGGTAAGTTGTTCAAATCCCAACTTTTCCAATGTGGTTTGTAATCTTTAGGTTCTAAAAGTGTGCATAAATGCCCAAAAGTATAGGTAACTGCATAACCGTTTCCTTCGTAAAAACCATCACGTTTTGTGTTGGCTCCTAGAATACTAGCAATTTCTCTTGCTACACTTGGTTTCTCGGCAATACAGACTTTCATTGGTTATTTTTTCGAATTCGAAATTAGTGAATTATTATATATTTAAAGATGTTCTTTTTGCGATTGTTAATAAAATAGAAGTCCTTCAGGTTTTAAAACATGAAGGACTAAAATTAGTATTTGTATATTGTTAATTAAGTAGCTTTTTTATTTATAAACTGGGTTTATATTATTTCAATTTTGAAAGATTTTCTTTAACATCTTCCCAAGTGGTTTTTTTCTTTTTGTTTGATTCTTTAACTTCTTGTTGTATTTGTTCCTTTTGAGAATCACTTAAGTCATCCCAAGAATCATTTTTATCTGTTTTAGTGCTCATTTTATAAAGATAAGAAATTATTAATTTACTTCACCAAAGCCAATTGAATTCGCTTTCTAACTACATCAACTTCTAATACTTTTACAATAATTTGTTGTTGTAAAGTAACAATAGCGTTTACATCTTTTACAAAAGTATCAGATAAATTAGAAACGTGAATTAAGCCGCTTTCTTTGATACCAACATCTACAAAACAACCAAAATTGGTAATGTTATTTACAATTCCGGGTAAAAGTTGACCTAACCTTAAATCTGATATTGTTTTAATGTTTTTGTCAAAAGAAAAAACTTTTGCTTTTTCTCGTGGATCTAAACCTGGTTTTTCTAATTCCTTTACAATATCTTCTAACGTAGGTAAACCAATAGTTGCTGTTATATAATTTTTAAGTTGAATTTCTTTTATCAACGCAGAGTTTCCAATAAATTCAGCAACTTTTTTATTATTGTCTTTGGCAATTTTATCAACCAAATTATAACTTTCTGGGTGAACTCCAGAATCGTCTAGCGGATTTTTTCCATTTTTAATTCTTAAAAAACCTGCCGCTTGTTCGTAGGCTTTTCCGCCTAAACGAGGAACTTTTTTTATTTCATTTCTTGAAGTAAAAGAACCGTTTTCGTTTCTGTAATTTACGATGTTTTCTGCCAATTTTGGACCAATTCCAGAAACATAACTCAATAAAGATTCACTTGCAGTATTTATGTTTACGCCAATTGTATTTACACAACTTTCTACGGTGGTGTCTAAAGATTTCTTCAATTTTGTTTGATCTACATCATGTTGATATTGCCCAACACCAATCGATTTTGCATCAATTTTAACCAATTCTGCTAATGGATCTTGTAAACGTCTACCAATTGAAACCGAACCACGAACAGTAACATCGTAATTTGGGAATTCATCTCTTGCAATTTTTGAAGCTGAGTAAATAGAAGCGCCAGCTTCACTTACCACAAAAACATCAATAGTATGTTTAAACTGTATTTTTTGTACCAATTGCTCTGTTTCTCTGGAAGCGGTTCCGTTTCCAATAGCAATGGCTTCAATTTTATAAGCATCAACTAGTGAACTAATTTTTTTAATGGCTTCTATGGATTTATTTTGAGGCGCATGCGGATAAATATTTTCGTTATGTTCTAATTCACCTTGTTCATTTAAACAAACAACTTTGCAGCCTGATCTAAATCCAGGATCAATTGCTAAAATTCTTTTTTCGCCTAAAGGAGCGCCTAAAAGTAATTGTTTTAGGTTTTTAGAAAATACGGTAATGGCATCTTCATCTGCTTTTTCTTTAGCAAGCGATAATATTTCATTTGATAAAGAAGGATACAACAAACGTTTAAAAGCGTCTTTTATAGCTAATTCAATTTGTTCGGTACATTCGTTTTGAGAACGGATAATTCTGTTTTCTATTCTTTCAAGTATTCTTTCAGTTTCAATTTCAATTTTAACTCTGATAAAACCTTCGCTTTCTGCTCTTAAAATGGCTAATAATCTGTGCGATGGAATTCGACTTAAAGATTCACTCAAATCAAAATAATCTTTGAATTTCTGTGCTTTTTCATCATCAACTTTACTCTTTATTATTTTTGATGAAATCGTAGCGTGTCTTTCTAATTCACGTCTAATAATGTTACGAATATCAGTTCTTTCATTTATCCATTCAGCAATAATAAAACGAGCACCTTCTAAAGCTTTTTCAATAGTTTCAACTTGGTTGGAAGTATATTTAGAAGTGGTAAATTCTAAATCATTTACTCGCTGACTCATTATCATTTTTGCCAACGGTTCTAAACCTTGTAAACGAGCAGTTTCGGCTTTGGTTTTTCGTTTTTTCTTAAAAGGTAAATACAAATCTTCTAAAGCAATTAAATCTTTAGAATTGGTTACTTTTTGAGATAATTCAGCAGTTAAAACATCTTGTTCTTCCAAGGCTTTTAAAATAGCTTTTTTACGCTTTTCTAAGGCTTCAAAAAGTTCTTTAAACTTTACTATTTCACCAATTTGAACTTCATCTAAATTGCCTGTCATTTCTTTTCTATATCGAGAAATAAAAGGAATTGTAGCATCTTCATTTAATAATGAAAGCGTATTTTTTACAGACTTTTCAGGTAATTGTGTCTGTTGAATTATATAAGAAAGAATTTGCATTGTTGTCTAAAAATTATTCGTGATGATAAGGTTCATTCTTTAAAATTGTAAAACCTCTGTATAATTGTTCCACAATAAAAAGACGAATCATTTGGTGTGAAAAAGTCATTTTAGATAAGGATATTTTTCCAACAGATTTTTTATAAACAGCTTCAGAAAATCCGTATGGACCACCAATAACCAGCACTAATTGCTTAATGCCAGAATTCATTTTTTTCTGAAGATATTTAGAAAACTCAATAGACGTAAAATGTTTCCCTTTATCGTCTAGCAAAACCAACTGATCTGTATTTTGGAGCTTTGATAAAATTAAATTGCCTTCTTTTTCTTTTTGTTGAACTTCGCTTAAATTCTTCACATTTTTAATGTCAGGAATAATCTCCAATTCAAACTTTATATAATGCTTTAATCTATTTTGATAGTTATCAATAAGTTGAATTAAATTTTTATCATCGGTTTTACCAATAGCAAGTAACTTGATTTTCATAATTCAAAATTACAATTAATCATTAAAAATTGTCTTATTTTAGCACATATAATTAAAGTAAAAAATGATTTCAAAAGAACAATTTAATACAGAACTCGATTTAATAATTACAAACGCATTAAGAGAAGACATTGGAGATGGTGATCATACATCGCTTTCTTGTATTCCTGCAGATGCGCAAGGAAAAGCAAAGTTATTGGTTAAAGATGAAGGAATTATTGCTGGTGTAGCATTTGCAAAGCAAGTTTTTTCTTACGTTGATAAAGATTTACAAGTAGAAACATTTATAAATGATGGCGAAAAAGTAAAATATGGAGATATTGTTTTTCATGTTTCAGGAAAGTCTCAATCTATATTAATGGCAGAGCGTTTGGTTTTAAACGCAATGCAACGTATGTCTGCAATTGCAACCAAAACAGCTTTCTTTATGGGCTTGTTAGAAGGTACAAAAACCAAAGTTTTAGATACAAGAAAAACGACTCCAGGAATTAGAGCTTTAGAAAAATGGGCTGTAAAAATTGGAGGTGGAGAAAATCATCGTTTTGCGTTGTATGATATGGTTATGATTAAAGATAATCACATTGATTTTGCAGGTGGAATTACAGCTGCAATTACAAAAACAAAGAAATATTTAGCTGATAAAGGTTTAGATATTAAAATTATTGTTGAAGCAAGAAGTTTAGATGAAATTAAAGAAATTCTATCTGTAGATGGAGTTTACAGAATTCTTATTGACAATTTTAATTATGAAGATACACGTAAAGCTGTAGCGTTAATTGGCGATAAATGTTTAACAGAATCTTCAGGTGGAATTAACGAAGAAACGATTAGAAAATACGCAGAGTGTGGTGTAGATTTTATTTCTTCTGGAGCGTTAACGCATTCTGTTTATAACTTAGATTTAAGCTTAAAAGCTATTGATTAACAAATAAAAAAATCACATTTCATGAAAAAATATATACTAATTGCAACAGTTGTATTATTTGCAAGTTGTGCTTCTAAAGAGTCAAAAAAAGAAGGAAATATGAATTTAGCTGAAAATCCTTTATTGGTTGGAAGTACTTTAGATTACGGAACACCAGATTTCACTAAAATTGAAAATGAGCATTTTATGCCTGCAATTTTAGAAGGAATGCGTTTGCAAAATGAAGCTATTACTAAGATTGTTGACAGTAAAGAAGCTCCAACTTTTGAAAACACCATTTTGGCTTTAGAAGAAAGTAGTAGAACGTTAGACAATGTTACCGCAGTCTTTTTCGGATTAGCAGGTGCACATACAAATGATGTAATTAAAGCAAACCAAAAAGAATTAGCTCCAAAATTTTCTAATCACTCAGATAATATTGTTTTAAATACCAAGCTGTTTTCTAAAATTAAAACCGTCTATTCTAATTTAGAAACCTTAAAATTAGATGCTGAATCTAAACATTTAGTAAAAGAATACTATAAGAATTTTACGAAAGCAGGTGCAAATTTATCTGAAGATAAAAAAGAGCAGTTAAAAGGAATTAATTCTGAAATTGCTAGTTTATCTAACGATTTTGGTAAGAAATTACTTGACGCAAGTAAAAAAGGCGGCGTTCTAGTTGCTGATAAAGAAAAATTAAAAGGTTTTTCAGATGAAAAGATAAAAGCGATTGAGAAAGACGGAAAGTATGAAATTCAGTTAATTAATACTACGCAACAACCTGATTTACAAACCTTAGAAAATAGATTAGTACGTAAAGAATTGTTTGAAAAATCGATACACAGATCTGATGCTGGTGAGTATGATACAAGCGAATTGGTCCAGAAAATGGTTTCTTTAAGAGCTAAAAAAGCACAGATTTTAGGTTTTGATAATTATGCAAGTTGGAGTTTACAAGGAACTATGGCTTCTACACCAGATAAAGTTTTTGACATGTTTACAAACTTAATTCCAGGTTCTTTAGAAAAAGCGGCATCTGAAGTAAAAGAAATTCAAGCTGAAATAAACAAAGAAGGTAAAGACTTTAAATTAGCGCCTTATGATTGGAATCATTATGCTGAAAAAGTTAGAAAATCTAAATACGACTTAAATGAAGAGGAAGTAAAACCGTATTTCGAAGTAACAAATGTTCTTGAAAAAGGTGTTTTTTACGCAGCAACTAAATTATACGGAATCACTTTTAAAAAACGTACAGATATTCCAACGTATCATCCAGATGTTGTGGTGTACGAGTTGTTTGAAGAAGACGGAAGTAAATTAGGTTTATACTTTGGAGATTTCTTTGCAAGAGATAGTAAAAGAGGAGGAGCTTGGATGTCGGCTTTTGTAAAGCAATCTAAATTGCGCAATCAAAAACCAGTAATTTATAATGTATGTAATTCACCTAAACCAGCAGCAGGAGAACCTGCATTAATCAGTTTTGGTGAAGTAGAAACTATGTTTCATGAATTTGGACACGCGTTACACGGTTTATTTGGGAATCAAAAATATGCATCAATTTCTGGTACAAGTACTGCGAGAGATTTTGTAGAATTTCCTTCTCAGTTTAACGAGAATTGGTCTACACATCCTGAAGTTTTAAATAATTATGCAATTCATTATAAAACAGGAGAAGTTATTCCTGCTTCATTATTGAAAAAAATAAAAGATGCAGGAACTTTTAATCAAGGATATTCTATGATTGAAAACTTATGTTCTTCTAGTTTAGACATGAAATGGCATACAATTTCTGCGGATGAAAAAATTACAGACGTTGCTAAGTTTGAATTAGAAGCATTGGCAAAAATGAAGCTAAATGTAGATGAAGTTCCGCCAAGATATCGTTCTACATATTTCGCACATATTTTTAGCGGAGGTTATGCTGCTGGTTATTATTCGTATTTATGGACGGAAATGTTAAGTCACGATGCGTACGATTGGTTTAAAGACAACGGATTGTTAACACGTGAAAACGGACAAAAATTCCGTGAGCAAGTTTTATCTAAAGGAAACACAATGGATTATGCAGAAATGTATAAAACCTTTGCAGGTCGTAATCCTGAAGCTGCACCAATGTTAAAAGCGAGAGGTTTAAAATAGTTTATGAAATATCTTAAAGCTTTTTTATTAGTTCTGGTTATTTGTTGTTCTTGTAAAAAAGTAATAACAAATGATATTAATATTCAAGCAGATAAAATTATTAAAGAGGAAAGAGTTACATATCAATTACATAAATATGAACTTGATAAATTAAAAATTCATTCTTTAAAAATAATTAAAACAGACACCACTTTAATTTATAATTACGTAAATTCTATTGATGGAAAATATAATATAGATTTTGAATTTTCTGAAAAAGAAAAAGAGTTGTTATTCTACAATGGAGAACGTTTTCACATTATAGATAGTAGTTTTGTATTTGTTGATAAAAGAATATCTGAGGATCCATTTTATTTTTTCTGGCAAGAAAATGGCAAATCTCATCAATCGAGACCAATCTTGTTTAATGAAAAGTATGGTCTTCTTGGAGTTTTTAATTCTTATGGGCCTGAGTTAATAATACTAAAACACAAGACTGAGGATTTTGATTTAATAACTAAAATAAAAAATGCAATGGGTGATTTTGCCCCTAAATAAAATGACAGACAATTATTTCGACAGCGAAGAATACTCAAAAAATGATTTTACAACAACTAAAATCAAAAAAGGAGAATACGATAATTGTACGTTTTCAAATTGTAATTTTGAAGGTATTCATGCATCAAATATTCAGTTTGTAGAATGTGAATTTATAGATTGTAATTTTAGCAATACTATTGTTAAAGACACTGCTTTTAAAGACGTGAACTTTATCAATTGTAAAATGATTGGTGTAAAATTCAATGAGGTAGATCCGTTTTTACTGCAATTTAGTTTTAAAGATTGTCAGTTAAACTATTCAAGTTTTTATCAATTAAAAATGCCAAATACTAGGTTTATAGATTGTAATTTAGAAGAAGTAGATTTTACGGAAACTGATGTAATAAGTACAATTTTTGACAAATCAGATTTACAACTGGCCATTTTTAGTCGAACTAATTTAGAAAAATCAGATTTTAGAACAGCGTTTAATTTTAATATCAATCCAGAGAATAATAAGTTAAAAGGAGCAAAGTTTAGTAAAGAGAATCTTGTTGGACTTTTACTAAATTATAATATTGTTATAGAGTAATGACAAAAGAAATAGAAGACAAACTTGAGAAAATACCAATTGTAAACCTTTTGGTGAAATTTGGCAAGAAAATTAAAATTCCTGGATTAGAAGGCATGTCTTTGTATGATGTAATTGAAATGTACATTATTGGTATTGTAAAAGGTGCATTAACAACACGTGCAGGCGGAATTGCATTCAGTTTTTTTATGGCAATTTTTCCGTTTATGCTGTTTGTTTTATCGTTAATTCCCTACATACCAATTGAAGGATTTCAAGACAATCTTTTTAGTTTAATTCAAGAAATGTTACCGCCAAAAACTTTTGAAGCTGTAGATGTAGTTATTAAAGATATTATAAACAATCAATATGGTGGATTGTTATCTTTTGGTTTTTTAGCTTCCATGTTTTTAATGACAAACGGCGTAAATGCCATTTTTGGAGGTTTTGAATATTCGTATCATGTAAAAGAATTTAGAAACGTTTTTAGAGCGTATTTTGTTTCTTTAGGCGTGTCTTTATTAATGGTTTTATTCTTAATTGTCACGGTGGTTTTAATTATATATTATCAAATTGCACTGACAAGAATTGATAAAATTGGTTGGTTAGATACAGTAGATTTAAACTTGTTTTATTGGGGAAGAGGTTTACTCTTTTTATTGATGATTTTTACCATTGTATCATTACTATTTCGTTTTGGAACCACACAAGGAAAGGAAGTTAAGTTCTTTTCTGCCGGAGCAATCTTAACCACTGTTTTATCATTATTTACATTTTATGTATTCGGAATTTACGTTGTAAAATTTGCAACATACAATCAATTATACGGTTCTATTGGAACACTTTTAATACTAATGCTATTTGTGTGGCTAAACGCAATAATTCTGTTATTAGGTTTCGAATTAAACGCTTCTTTGTATAGTTTAAGACGAAGAAATAAAACTTTTACAACTCCTAAAAAATTATAACTTTTTCACGATATTTGCAGGCGCAATTTTTAATTGCAAATGTTAAATTTTAAGTTATTAGTTTTAAGTAATACTACTAAAGACTAATAACTAAAGACTAAAAACTATTTAATGAAACCAAGCATCCCAAAAGGAACAAGAGATTTTTCTCCAACAGAAGTAGCAAATCGTACGTATATAATGAATACGATTAAAACGGCTTTTGAAACATTCGGATTTCAACCTATTGAAACTCCAAGTTTTGAAAATTCGTCTACACTTATGGGAAAATACGGTGAAGAAGGTGATCGTTTGATTTTTAAAATCTTGAATTCTGGAGACTTTCTTAAAAAAGCAGATGAAAAGCTTTTGGCTGAAAAAAATAGTTTAAAAGTTACTTCTCAAATCTCTGAAAAAGCATTGCGTTACGATTTAACAGTGCCATTTGCACGTTACGTTGTACAACACCAAAACGACATTACGTTTCCTTTTAAAAGATATCAAGTTCAGCCTGTTTGGAGAGCAGATAGACCACAAAAAGGGCGTTTTAGAGAGTTTTTTCAGTGTGATGCAGATGTTGTTGGTAGTAAATCTTTGGTACAAGAAGTTGAGTTTATTCAGTTGTATGATACTGTTTTTACCAATCTTGGTTTAGCAGGAACAACTATAAAAATGAACAATCGTAAAATTTTATCTGGAATTGCAGAGGTTATTGGCGCTTCTGATAAATTGATAGATTTTACTGTTGCCTTAGATAAATTAGACAAAATTGGTAAAGATGGCGTTGTTACCGAAATGCTTTCTAAAGGAATTACTTCGGAAGCTATCGAGAAAGTTCAGCCGTTATTCGATTTTAGCGGAAGTAATTTAGACAAATTAGCTTCGTTAGAAAATATGCTTTCAACTTCGGAAGAAGGTTTGCAAGGTGTAAACGATTTACGTTTTGTAATAAATACAATTGAAGTCTTAGGTTTACAAACTGCTGGGTTAGAAATTGATGTTACGTTAGCTCGTGGATTAAATTATTATACAGGTGCAATTTTTGAAGTTGCTGCTCCAGAAGGTGTAAAAATGGGTTCTATTGGTGGCGGTGGAAGATATGACGATTTAACAGGAATCTTTGGATTAAAAGATGTTTCTGGAGTTGGAATTTCGTTTGGTTTGGATAGAATTTACCTTGTTTTAGAAGAACTAGGTTTGTTTAAATCGGTAGATTTACCAAAACCTAAAGTGTTGTTTTTAAATTTTAATGAAGCAGAAATTTTGTTAAAAATGAAAGCTATTAAAACTTTACGCGACAACAGTATAAAAAGTGAATTATATCCTGATGTTGCTGGAAGTAATAAGCAACAAAAGAAACAATTTAAATATGCTACAACTAGAGAAATTGAATTTGTAGTTACTGAAATTGAAAACGATAAGTTTGTGGTTAAAAATAATGGCGAGCAGTTTTTACTTTCTGTTGAAGAGTTGATTGAAAAGACTAAATAAGTTGAGTTTGTCATTCTTTTGAAGGAAGGAATTCAGAAAAACGATAATTTAGATTCCTGCTTGCGCTGGAATGACAGGAATTTTGCAAGTACGCCCGCGTTAGGGATTGAAGCATTTGTTTGAGCTCTTTATGTTTTTTATAAAAACAAAAAAGCGAGTGCGGAAAGCCCGCTCGAACGCCCTAAAAATAATTAGAATTAAAACAATAAAGTTGTAACTTTGCAACTTAAATATAGTACGAAATGTTTGAAGTGAATAACAACAAAATGAATGACGAGAGAAGTAAGGAAATAGGAGAGAACCACGTTGGTACATCGGCAACAACGCCGTTACGTGCTGATGCTTTTGATATTTCTGACGAAGAAAAAATTGAAAGAATCCAAAAAAGTGTTAAAGATATTTTAACCACTTTAGGAATGGATTTAACAGATGATAGTTTACAAGGTACTCCAAAAAGAGTTGCAAAATCTTTTGTAAATGAAATTTTTATGGGTCTTGATCCTAAAAATATGCCAAAAGCATCTACGTTTGATAATAATTACAACTACGGAGAAATGTTGGTTGAGAAGAATATAGTTGTATATTCTACTTGCGAGCATCACTTATTACCAATTATTGGTAGAGCGCATGTTGCTTATATTTCTGACGGAAAAGTTATTGGTTTGTCTAAAATGAACCGAATTGTAGAATATTTTTCTAAAAGACCACAAGTGCAAGAGCGTTTAACAATGCAAGTTGTACAAGCAATGCAAGAGGCTTTAGGAGTAGAAGATGTTGCTTGTGTTATAGACGCAAAACATTTATGTGTTAATTCTCGTGGAATTAAAGACATTGAAAGCTCTACAGTTACGGCTGAATTTGGTGGGAAATTTAAAGAAAGAGAAACTAAAAGAGAGTTTTTAGACTATTTAAAGATGAATACGGACTTTGATTGATATATTATTAATCTTTTTTGATATTAGAAAACGTTGTAAACACTAAGGGTACAACGTTTTTTTATTGCTAAAAATCAGTTATTTAGATATTTATGAAAGAAATTTAACATTTTTTTGCTTAATATGAGTTTTTGGCACTACATTTGCAATTCAATAAAACGTTGCAAGTAATTAAACGAGCAACACATTAAATTATATTACAATGAATAAAGGTACCGTAAAATTCTTCAACGAATCTAAAGGATTCGGATTTATTACAGAAGAAGGAAACAACAAAGAACATTTTGTACACGTGTCAGGATTAATCGATGAAATTCGTGAGAACGATGAAGTTGAATTTGACTTACAAGATGGAAGAAAAGGATTAAACGCAGTAAACGTAAGAGTTATATAATTATATATTTTATTACCGTTAAATTTTTAAAAGCCTATCAATTTTTTGATAGGCTTTTTTTATTTTTGATATTTAAAATTTTAAATTATGATTGACGGAAGAAAAAGAAGTAATGTTACTGTTGGCTTATTTGTGGAGGTTGTACAAAAGAACCACCAAAGAACAGGGGAACTTACTGAAGGAGTTGTTAGTAGGTTACTTACAAAATCTCCAAATCATCCACATGGAATTAAAGTGCAGCTAGAATCTGGTATTGTTGGTAGAGTAAAAAATATTATTGAGGAAGATTAAATTTTAAATCTTTGATTGCTTATATCTTTTATATCCAAAAGATAAAAAAGCAAAAGCAATTACTATTTTAATTAGTAAAAATATATATTTATTTTCGGTATACCAATTAAATAGTATTCTGTAAGTTTCTTTGTCTTTAAAGAAAGAAGTAAAACCATCTACAAGGATAATTATACCAAAAATTAAATACAAATAAGGAATAATTTTTCTCATTATTGTGGAATTTTAATTTCATACAGTTTTCTACTCTTATTATTCAATTTTCCCTCTCTTAACCAAGGATTGTGTCTTTTTAACTCTTTGTAAGTAATTCCAAATCCTTTTGCAAAAGAGGCAATGTTTGTAATTGCTGTATCTACTTTTACAGTATAGGTTTCTTCTGGTTGGTATAAATCTTCTTGATCAAACACAAAACCGTACTTTTCTGGATTGCTCATAACTTCTTTTAAAGCTAAAATTCTGTAAATATAACGTTCAGTTTCATCAGGTAAAAGGGCATCATAATAAGTGGTAACTTGTTGGTTTCTTAATCTTTCTGAAACTCTTCCCATTCCGCAGTTATAAGAAGCTGCTGCAAGTGTCCAAGAACCAAACTTTTCTTTTGCTCTTTTTAAGTAAATTGCTGCTGCTGCTGTAGATTTTTCTATGTTATAACGTTCATCAACATTTTTGTTAACTTCTAACTTAAATCTTTTTTCTCTTGCTGTACTTGGTAAAAAATGCCACAAACCAGAAGCTCTTGCATGAGATGGATTGTTTACCAACAATGCACTTTCTGCAACTGCTAAATATTTAAAATCGTCTGGTAAACCGTATTTTACTAATAAAGGTTCTAAGATTGGAAAAATTTTATTGGCTCTTTTTATAACTAATAATCCGTTAGATTGCCAGTAAGTATTTACCAATAATTCTCTGTCCATTTTTTCTCTAACATCTGCTCTTTCTGTAGGAACACGTTCTCCAGCTAACTCTAAATAAGCAGGGATTTTTACCGCTTTAATTTCGTATTTTTCGCTTACATTTTTTAAAAACGGAATGTTGTCTTTTCCAATAACATTTAATAGTAAAAATGCCAAAGCACTTATTGTAATTATACTTAAAAAGCGGAATGATTTATTCATAACAAATAGGTTTTATTTTTTAAAATTTACGGAATTCAAATGTGAATATTAAGCCAATTTTTCTTCAATTATTTTTGAAATTATTTTAGCTTTATTTAAGATCATTACATGAGTTCCTTTTTCAACTTTAATACAGTTTTTTATATGTTTTATAGGAAAAACGCCATCTTCTGTACCATGAATATGGATGATATCGTCAAATGATTTTTCTTGTTTCCAGTGTAATACGTTGTAAATTGCCCAAGTAATATATTTTGGATCTCTTACAGACATATAGGTTTTGTATAATTCTTTTCTTTTTTGAAGGTTACTTCCTAAAAAATATTTTTCATAGGCTTCAAAATTTTCTACCATAGTTGTAGGAAATAGTTTATAAGCCTTTGTAGCTTTTGCTAATTGTAATCGTTTTGGAAGTTCTCCATTATTTTTAATGCTTGAAATAAGAAATACTTTTTTTGTATTAATAATTTTACTCATTTCTTGTACCATAACACCGCCAAAAGAAACACCAACTAAAACTGGGTTTTCATGTGTAATTTTTGCACACATTCTTTTAGCGTAATTACTAATGCTTTCTTCTTTTTCTGACGGAATTTCCCATTCTAAAAAATGAGTTTCAAAAAGTTCTTCAGGTAACTTTATATTGTTAAATATTTTAGTGTTAGCACCTAAACCTGGAACAAAATAAATATGAGTTTTAGAGTTCATAGAATTTTTTTGCTAATAAAATGTCTTCAATATACTCAGTTACTTGTACTAATTCTGTTGGCACTTCTCCCCAAACACGCAACTGTATTTCTTTATTATTATGAGAAATATAGGTGCTTGGTAAATCTGAAATTCTTGGATTGTTGTAAGCAATTCTATATTTAGAAAAACTTGTTTTACCAAGCATATTTTTTAATTTAGAAAACTGTTTGTCAGTAAGTTTAAAAGATTTTTTTCCTTTTACAAGAACATATTTAATTCCATTATAAAATACATTTCCTTGCTTATCAATTTTTACGTCAAAAACAGGACAATGACCATAACATTGTGTTTTTCTTAAAGAAACGAATGTAGTTTCAATATCTGAAATAATTTTATTTAGCGTTAATTCTTTATTTAATTCAACGGATTTGAATTCGCCTGAAGTCATTAATCTTTCTATCCAAAAATTACTTTTATCAGCAGGAACTTTTAATAAAGCAATTTTTGTATCATCTTGATTAAAAATTAACTTGTCCCAAGTAAGTCCACTATTAACAACTAATTGTTTAGCGTCTTCCATTCTATTTGGATATTTTAACACAGCAATTATTTCTTCGGTAATTACTTTTGGTGTTTCCGTAGTTCCCTCAATTTTAGTTTCAACCTCAGTTTCAACTTCTTTTTTTGTTTCTTTTACAACTTTTTTGGGAGAACCACAGCTTAAAGCTAGTAAGAAAACAGAAAGTAGAATGCTTTTCATAATCAATATTTTTAATGTTTAATTGGCAATTTTAATGCCAAGTTATGCAATTACTTCACTTTTTACAAAATTAAAACGAACTAAACCGTCTTCGTCAATATTTGTAAGTGTAACTGTGTGTAATGTGTTTACCAATTCAGGATTCCAAGGAGTTTTAACTTTAACGTAATTCTCTGTAAAACCGTGAATGTAACCTTCTTTATTTTCGCTTTCAAAAAGAACAGTTAATGTATTACCTATTTGAGTTTCATAAAATGCTCTTCGTTTTTTTACTGATAAACCGCGTAACATTTTACTACGTTTTGCTCTAACTTTTTTAGGAACAACACCATCTAATAAAACAGCTTCCGTATTTTGTCTTTCTGAATAGGTAAAAACGTGTAAATAAGAAATATCCATTTCGTTTAAATAATTGTAAGTTTCTAAGAATAATTCATCTGTTTCTCCAGGAAAACCAACAATAACATCAACACCAATACATGCGTTTGGCATTACTTCTTTTATTTTTGAAACTCTATTTGTGTAGGTATTTGTTAAATATCTACGTTTCATTCTCTTTAATAGTTCATCGCTACCAGATTGTAACGGAATATGAAAATGCGGAACAAATGTTTTAGAATTTGAAACAAAATCAATAGTTTCATCTTTTAAAAGATTAGGTTCGATGGATGAAATTCGTAAACGATTTATGCCTTCAACTGTATCTAATTCCTTAACCAACTCTAAAAAAGTATGCTCGTGTTTTTTATTTCCGAATTCGCCTTTTCCGTAATCACCAATATTTACACCTGTTAAAACAATTTCTTTAATGCCTTTTTCAGATATCTCTTTGGCGTTTTTCAATACATTTTCAACAGTATCGCTTCGCGAAATTCCACGCGCTAACGGAATTGTACAATACGTACATTTATAATCGCAACCATCTTGTACTTTTAAGAAAGCACGAGTTCTATCTCCAATTGAATAGGCGCCAACGTAAGAATCTGCTTCCTCAATTTCACAAGAATGTACTTGTCCGATATCATTTTTCGTTAAATCGTTTATATAACTTGTAACGTTAAACTTTTCTGTTGCGCCTAAAACTAAATCAACTCCATCAACAGCAGCCAATTCTTCTGGTTTTAATTGCGCATAACAACCAACCCCAATAACAAAAGCATCTTCATTTTGCTTTAAAGCATTTTTTACAACGCTTTTAAAACGTTTATCTGCATTGTCGGTAACAGAACATGTGTTAATTACATACACATCTGCTTGGGTGTCAAATTCCACACGTTCAAAACCTTCATTAACAAAACTACGCGCTATAGTTGACGTTTCTGAGAAATTAAGTTTACAACCTAAAGTGTAAAAAGCTACTTTTTTATCTGCGTTCATTTGGGTACATTTGAAAACACAAAAGTACAATTTTAAAGATGATTTTTGAAACGGAGAGATTACGAGTTCGTAAATTATTAAATTCTGATTTAGATGCTTTTTTTCAGCTAGAAAGTAATCCGAAAGTATTGCAATATGCAACAGGTGAAGTAAAAACATTGGTTGAAGCAGAAAACGATCTTAATAATCTGATTAAAAAATATGAAACTCCTAAAAATGATTTTTGGATTTACGCTATTGAACAGAAATCTGATAGTAATTTTATTGGAACGCTGGCTTTAGTAAAAGATGAAGAAGATGATGAGATTGGCTATCGTTTTATTGAAGATTATTGGGGAAAAGGTTATGCAACCGAAATTTGTGAGGCTTTAATTCCGTATTGTAAATCGATAGGAATGCAGAAAATTATTGGTTATGTTGTTGATGAAAACCTCGCTTCAGCAAAGATTTTAGAGCGTTTTAATTTTAAAATTGTAAAGAAGTTTATTTCTGAAGATATTAAGTTACCTGAAACAAAATACGAGTTATATTTATGATTGCTAACACACCACAAGCGCCATATTATGCGGTAATTTTTACAAGTTTACGCACAAAAGGCGATAATGATTACAATTTAACTGCGGAACAAATGGAGGATTTAGCTGAAAAACAAGATGGTTTTTTAGGAATAGAATCAGCCAGAAGCGAAGTAGGAATTACCGTTTCTTATTGGAAAAGTTTAGAAGCTATAAAAGAATGGAAATTACAATTAGATCATACAGAAGCTAGAGAAAAGGGCAGAAGCACTTGGTACAAGCAATTTAAAGTGAGAATTTGCAAAGTTGAAAGAGATTATGAATTTAAAAAGTAAAAATGTACGCAACAATTTCTAACCTATTAAATAAGTTTTTTAAGCCAAGTACAATTTTTCAAAAAGGATTTAATCTTTCTCCAATGTATAGAAGGTCAACCGGAAGAATTATTGAGACTTCAGACGATTTATTAAACGTAAAAGTAAAAATACCAATTAGTTATAAGAATAAGAATTATGTAGGTTCTATTTTTGGAGGAAGCTTATTTTCTGCTACAGATCCTATTTTAATGATTCAATTAATGCAAATTTTAGGAGATAAGTATGTAGTTTGGGATAAAAGTGCCAACATTAAGTTTAAACGACCAGCTAAAGAGAATTCTTATATAGATTTTAATTTATCAGAGGATGAAATTACATCAATTAAAAATCAAGTTAAAGAAGAAAAAGAAATAGATTTAGTAAAAGAAATTTTAATAACAAACAAAGAGAAAACAACCGTTTTCGCAGAAGTATCTAAAACAATTTACATTGCAGATAAATCATACTATAAAACAAAGCGTAAAAAAAAGTAATTTTTATATAATTCTTATTTTTTGTGTTGGCTTATTTTCTTGTGCAAAAGAGAAAAGTAACTTTACCGACTCTCAAGTATTTAGGTATAATGAACACTCTAATATTACATCGTTAGATCCAGCATTTGCTAAAGATCAACGTAATATTTGGGCGGTAAACCAGTTATACAACGGTTTGGTTCAGTTAGATGATTCTTTACAAGTAAAACCAGATATTGCTAAAAGTTGGTCGATTTCTGAAGACGGAAAAGCCTATACTTTTTTACTTCGTGAAGATGTAAATTTTCATAAACATAAATTATTTGGAAAAGATTCTACAAGAACTGTAAATGCTACAGATTTTGAATATTCATTTAACAGATTATTAAATAAAAATGTAGCTTCCCCTGGAGGTTGGGTTTTACAAAATGTTGCTGATTTTAAAGCAGAAAACGATTCCACTTTTGTAATCAATTTAAAACAACCTTTTCCGCCATTCTTGGGTTTGTTAGCAATGAAGTATTGTTCTGTTGTTCCAAAAGAAGCTGTTGCATACTTCGGAAATACTTTTAGAGCAAACCCAATTGGAACAGGACCTTTTCAGTTTAAATTATGGGTGGAAAACACCAAGTTGGTGTTAAGAAAGAACCCGATTTATTTTGAAAAAGATGAAAAAGGAATACAATTACCATATTTAGAAGCGGTTGCTATTACTTTTTTACCCGATAAACAAAGTGAGTTTTTACAGTTTATTCAAGGGAATTTAGATTTTATGAAAAGTTTAGATGCTTCTTATAAAGATGATATTCTAAATACAGACGGAACATTAAAAGAGAAATACGCTTCTTCAATTTTTATGGAAACGGGATCGTATTTAAATACTGAATATTTAGGAATTTATTTAGAGGGCGAAGAAAATTATCCCACTCAATCAAAACTAATTAGACAGGCAATTAACTATGGTTTTGATAGAGAAAAGATGATTAAGTTCTTAAGAAACGGCATTGGAACGCCTGCTTTAAATGGATTTATACCAAAAGGGTTACCGTCATTTAACAATCAAAAAGGATATTCTTATCAGCCCAATAAAGCTAAAGAGCTGATAGGTCAATTTAAGAATGAAACTGGAAATACTTCACCAGAAATTACCATTACAACCAATAGTAATTACTTAGATTTATGTGAATTTATTCAACGTGAATTACAAAATATTGGATTGAATACAAATGTAGATGTTATTCCACCTTCAACTTTAAGACAAGGAAAAGCTAACGGTAAATTACCAATTTTTAGAGCAAGTTGGATTGCAGATTATCCAGATGCAGAAAATTATGTGTCGCTATTTTACAGTAAGAATTTTACACCAAACGGACCAAATTACACGCATTTTAAAAACGATTTGTTTGATACATTATACGAACAATCAATTTCTGAAGTGGATAATAATATACGCTATAAACTCTATCAAAAAATGGATTCAATTATAATTGCTGAAGCGCCAATTGTTCCTTTATATTATGATGAAGTTATTCGTTTTTCTCAGAAGAATGTAAAAGGTTTAGGTATAAACCCAATTGATTTATTAAATCTAAAAAGAGTTTCTAAAAAGTAAGAAACACTATTTTTCCCAATTAACACGCGCTAAAATAGGGAAGTGGTCTGAGTAATTTACAGCAAATGTTTTACTCTGATTTATTTGAGTTGATTTATCTGTTAAAATAAAATCGATACGAGCAGGAAAAGGGTAGTTGTAGGTTTTTCCAAAACCACTTCCAGCTTCTACAAATGCATCTTTTTTGTCTTTTACTATTTGATTATACACCCAAGAATAAGCAGTATTATTAAAATCTCCACAAATAATTTTCTTCCCTTTCCATTGTTGTTCATGGGCTAGAAATTGTTCGGTTTGTTTTGCTTGTTCTCTAAATGTGTTTTTTAATCTTAGCAACAATTTTTCTGAGTTCTCTTCACCAAAATTCTCTTTATTTGGATTTATTTTTAAAGATTGTAAATGAACATTATAAACTCTTAATGTGTCTTCATTTTTAAGAACATCAACAAAAATGGCATTATTGGCACTCTTCTCAAAATTTAAAGAACCAGAGTTTATAATTGGATATTTAGAAAATATTGCAGAGCCAAACTTATTTCTTTTAGATTTTAATTTAATGTATTTATATGGATATGATAAACTTAAATCGGTTTGCTTGTAAAACTCTTGAATTGCTAAAATATCAGGACTTTTTTCAGCAATAAAATCAACTATTTTTTGCGATGTTTGCTCGTCTTTATTCCATTTGTAATAATTAAACAAATGCACATTATAACTCATCACTTTAACATCATCATTCAGTAAAACTTTTCTTTCTGAAAACTTATAAAAAGGAGATGCAAATAACCAACCAATAGCTAATATTAATCCCGATAAAATAAAATGTTTTTTAAGTTTGATGAGCCAATAAACGAAGAAAATTACATTGATAACAATTAAAAAAGGTACACCTAAACTTAATATAGCAAACGTTGCAATAGATTTTGGAGAAATATACGGCAACAAGTAAGATAATAGCAATACTGTAGCAAAAACAGCATTGATAAAGTAGAGTAGCTTACTAAATATGGGGGACTTTTTCATTTATTTTTTTCCTTGTTTAAAGAGGAATTCTTTTTCTGATTTGGTTAAAGTATCATATCCAGATTTACCAATTTTATCTAAAATCTTATCAATTTCTTCTTGAGTCTGAGGTTTTATAACTTGCTTTTTAACCTTTTTATTGCCCGATTTATAAGCAGTTTTTAAAGGTTTTTCTTTCTTGGTGAAAAGATTTTTAATTCCTTTAAAAATAGCTATTTCTTTATTGCTTACTTGATTTACATATAAAAACCCAAATAAAGCGCCACCAATATGTGCCAATCTTCCTCCAGCGTTTCCAGTAGGAATTTGTAAAACATCTAAAGCAACCCAAATTAATGCTAAGTGCCATAATTTTACAAAACCAATTAAAGGAAATTTAAGTTGATAATTTGGCATATAAGTAGCAATACCAATAAATATAGCAGAAATTCCTGCGGAGGCTCCAATAAGAATACTGTTGTCTGCGTCTTTAACTAAGCCAGGAAAATAATTATAACTAATTATAAATACAATTCCGCCAAACAGCGTCCCTAAAATGTAAAAACTGATTAAACTTTTAGGTGTAAAATACTGCATAAACAAATTCCCGATGTAATACAAAGCTATTAAGTTCATAAGAATATGAAGAAAACTTGCATGTAAGAATCCGTAAGTTAATAGCGTCCAAGGTTTGTATAGAAATTCATCGAAATTAGAAGGTAGTGCAAACCATTCTATGATAAAGTTATTTGATGATTGAAATAAAAATCCGCCTGTGTTAAATACAAAAACCAACAAAAATACTGCTACGTTTATGTAGATTAATTTCTCTACAATAGACGCTGTATTAAAACGTAATTTTATGTTGTCTATAAAACTCATTAATTAGTTTTAAATTGAGTTTTTTTCCAATACCAAGCAATTAAACCGCCAACAACAGCTCCTCCAACGTGAGCAAAATGAGCAATGTTTCCGAAAATTGAAGACCATCCAAAGATTCCAGATAGTGTTTCATATATTAATAAAACAGGAATAAAATATTTAGCTGCTACTGGTACAGGTAAAAAGATAAAAGCCATTTTAGCATTAGGAAAGTAAATACCATAAGCTGCAACTAACCCCATAATTGCACCTGATGCACCAACTGCCCAGGCATTAATATCATCAGTCAAATAATTTGCAAAAGTATATATTAATGCAGCTCCAATTCCAGCTGAAAAATAAAAAAAGATAAACTTGTTTTTTCCCCACAACCTTTCAAGTTGAGTTCCAAACATCCATAAACCAAACATATTCATTATTAAATGAAAAGTTCCACCATGCATAAACATATGTGAAACGATTTGCCATGGTTTAAATAAATCATTTGTTGGGTAAAATAAAGCAAACAATTCCAACATTGAATTGCGCATATTGGGAATAACATAAGTTGCTATATAAAATATGACATTTATTATTATTAAATGTTTAACTGTGCCTGTTACTTTATTCATGATTTAACTATTAAAAATTGAATCTATTTCGTTTAGTGTTAGTGTTTTAAAAATAGGTTTTCCAAAAGGAGAAACACTAGGTTCCTTGCACATAAACAAGTCATTAACTAACGTTTCTTGTTCTTTAAAGTTTAAACTTGTTCCGGTTTTTATTGCTAAAGATTTAGAAAACGATTTTGCTAACACATCAAAATGACTAAAACTTGCATCAGGAACTTCTAGTTTAATATCGTCTAATAATTGTTCTAAAAGCTGTGTAATTTTACTTTCTGTAATAGAAGTTGGTATTCCGCCAATTACTACACTTTCTTTGGTAAATTCAGCAAACATAAAACCTGCGCTTTCTAATTCGGATTTTATGCCGTAAATAATTTCTATATCTGAGGAAGCAAAAGAAATACTAACTGGAAATAATAATTGTTGGCTACTTGCTTCTTCAACCGTAATTTTAGCTAAAAAATCTTCGTATAAGACACGTTGATGTGCTAATGATTGATGAATTAAAACAACACCAGATTTTATAGAACTTAATAAATATTTCTTCTGAATTTGAAACGTTTTGTGAGTTGTTTCTTTTTCACTTTCAAATAATTGTTCTTGATTTACCTTAGATTCAACTTGTGTAGTTGTGTACAAAGCATCCCAATTATCTGTTTGTTTTTTATATGATTCTTGATAGTCTTTTTGCATAGGCTTATCATTTTGAATAGTATTGTCCTTAAACGGATTAAAATCTGGATCAACAGAAATTTTTGGAGTAGAACCAGTTTGTTTTTTACTATAATCGTAAGGTGTATCTAAATTCGCATCTCTATTAAAATCTAAAACAGGAGCAACATTATATTGCCCTAAACTATGTTTTACGGTAGCTCTTAAAATAGCATACAACGCTTTTTCATTATCAAACTTTATTTCTGTCTTTGTAGGATGAATATTTATATCAATACTACTTGCCGGAACCGTTAAATATAAAAAATAAGAAGGATGAGAACCCGATTCTAATAAACCATCAAAAGCATTAACTACTGCGTGATTTAAATAGGCACTTTTTATAAAACGATCGTTTACAAAAAAGAATTGTTCGCCACGTTTACGTTTAGCAAAAGCTGGTTTTGCAACAAAACCTTTAATTGATAAAATATCTGTTTGTTCATCAATCGGAACTAATTTCTCATTCATTTTACCGCCAAAAATAGCTACAATTCGCTTGCGTAAATTGCTCGATTTTAAATGATACACTTCATTATCATTATGATGTAATAAAAATGAAATTGCTGGATGCGCTAAAGCAACACGTTGAAACTCATCAATAATATGGCGTGTTTCAATAGTGTCTGATTTCAAGAAATTTCGTCTTGCAGGAATGTTATAAAACAAGTTTTTAACGGCAATACTTGTACCTTTTGAAGTAGAAACAACTTCTTGAGAAGTAACTTTGCTTCCTTCAATTTTTATTAATGTTCCAAGTTCTTCGTTTTCTTGTTTCGTTTTTAGTTCTACATGTGCAATTGCAGCAATAGAAGCCAAAGCTTCTCCACGAAATCCTTTTGTGTTTAAATTGAATAAATCTTGTGCATCTCTAATTTTAGAAGTTGCATGACGTTCAAAACACAAACGAGCGTCTGTTGTAGACATTCCTTTACCATCATCAATAACCTGAATTAACGTTTTACCGGCATCTTTTAATAACAATTTAATTGAAGTTGCGCCAGCATCAATAGCGTTTTCTAATAGCTCTTTAACTACAGACGCAGGTCTTTGAACCACCTCACCAGCAGCAATTTGGTTGGCAACGTGATCTGGTAAAAGTTGAATAATATCTGACATTAATCTTGGGGTAAAAATATAGAAATATCAAAATCGATGATCCATAAAAAAATCAATACTAATATTGCTATAATATAAAGTATGGTTTTGTTGATTCCACCGTTTTCTGAATCTTTAAATTCGTTTAAGGCAGCATTAAATTTTCCTTTTAGGTTCTTGTTTTTTCCAGTTGTAGTACGGAATTCATCAAACTTTTGTTTTATTTCAAACGGATTCCCATCACCTTTATAGTAACGAGGTTTGTAATCAAACTTTTTAGGATCTCTTTTAAAAATTGCCATAGTTTTAGGTTTTTGGTTCGATTAGTTTTAATCAAAAAGTAAACCAAAATCAAAGTTACTGAATAAAAAGTAGGGCATCAAAAAAATAATGCTAAAAGAAGTATAAAAAGTAGTGGATAATTTTACTTAAAAACCAATTTCTGAAGTAGCAGTTCCTGTACTTTTAATTGCTGCCATTTTAACGGCTGCAACGGCACATTCTATTCCTTTGTTGCCTAATTTCCCGCCAGATCTATCTAAAGATTGTTGCTTTGTGTTATCGGTTAAAACACAGAAGATTACCGGAACGTCATATTTAATATTTAAATCAACAATACCTTGTGTAACGCCTTCACAAACAAAATCGAAATGCTTCGTTTCTCCTTGAATTACATTTCCAATAGCAATTACAGCATCTACTTGTTGAGATTCAATCATCTTTTTACAGCCAAAAACAAGTTCGAAACTTCCTGGAACATCCCAAGAAATTATGTTTTCTTTTGTAGCTCCACAATCTAATAAAGCTTCAATTGCCCCTTTGTGTAAGTTTTTTGTGATTTCAGGATTCCATTCTGAAACAACAATCCCAAATCGAAAAGACTTCGCATTTGGGATTGTTGCTTTATCGTAATAAGATAAATTAGTTGTTGCCATTTTTTTAGTATTCAGTATTCAGTATTCAGTATTCAGTCAGCTATTTACTGCCAACTGCAACTGTTTTTACTGCCTACTTATTTAGCGTATTTTGCACTGTTAATGTACTTTTCTATATCTCTTCCTTGGTCAGAAGTAGCATAGTTTTCTTTTATTTTAGTAAATAAGCTTTCTGCTTTGCTATACTCTTTTAAACTCATTGCTGTTTGTGCAGCTTTGTATAAGAAAAGTGGTGCAGTAAAATCGTTATCTTTTTTACTAGCAGCTTTTTCATAATAATCTAAAGCATCGTCTAATTGATTAATATCTGCAAAAGCATCTCCAATTGCACCTAAAGCAACAGGTCCTAACAACTCGTCATTAGAATCAAATTCACTTAAAGAAGCGATAGCTTCGTCGTATTTTTTTAATTTTAAGTAAGAAACACCCGCATAATAGTTTGCTAAGTTTCCTGCTTTTGTTCCGCTATAAGAAGAAGCGATGTCTATAAAACCATATTTTCCATCAGCACCTTCTAAACCTAAAGTTAATAAAGAATCGATAGCCGCTCCAGAAGAAGTAACTGCTTGATCAAAATAATTTCTAGGGAAAGCTAATTCATTAGTAGCTTCTTTTTCTGTTGGTTCAGATACAAATTTAGTGTACGCTAAAGTACCTAATATTAAAGCTGCAACAGCTATTAAACCTATAAATAAAGGTTTGCTGTTTTTTTCTATCCATTGCTCAGATTTGTTGGCAGTGTCATCTAACGTATTAAAAACTTCAGCAGTTGTGCTTTCTATTTCTTCTACTTGTTTTTGCTCAGCTTTGTTCTGTGCTTTGTATTTTTTCTTGTATGTTGCCATGTCTGCTTAAAAATTATTCGGACGCAAAAATAGTTTTTTTAATTGGATTTTAAAAGGTAATAATTGGTAAATTTTCAATATTTTGCGGTTCCTTTACATAGATTTTAATAGCCAATGTATCTTCAGAAAATATCACTTGTAAATTTTAAAAATATTACATCACAAACTTTTGATTTTCAGCAGAAAATAAATTGCTTTGTTGGTGATAATGGTGTTGGTAAAACCAACGTGCTAGACGCAATATATTATTTATCTTTTGCTAAAAGTTATTTTAATCCGATTGCTGGGCAGAATATTAAACACGGCGAAGAGTTTTTTATGATTGAAGGAGACTACCTTTTAAATGATAGAAACGAAAAGATTTTATGTTCTTTAAAACGTGGTCAAAAAAAGGTTTTAAAGAGAAATGGTAAAGCTTACGATAAGTTTTCTGAACATATTGGACAATTGCCGTTGGTTATAATTTCGCCAGCAGATAGAGATTTAATTACGGAAGGAAGCGATACACGGCGTAAATTTATGGACGGTGTAATTTCTCAGCAAGACAAACATTATTTAAAGAATTTAATATCGTATAATAAGATACTAACACAACGTAATGCTTTATTAAAATATTTTGCAATAAATAGAACTTTTGATGCGTTAAATTTAAAGGTATATGATGAGCAATTAATTGAGTATGGCGTTAAAATATACGAGAAAAGAAAAGAGTTTTTAACACATTTTGAACCTATTTTTAACCAAAAACACGCTATAATTTCTGGTAAAAAGGAAAGCGTAAAACTCAATTATAAAAGTCAGTTGCATGAAATGTCTTTAGAAAATTTGTTGACACAGAGTTTAGCTAAAGATAAGGTGATACAATACACAACTGTTGGTATTCATAAAGACGATTTAAGTTTTGAGATAGATGAATATCCGATAAAGAAATTTGGTTCTCAAGGACAACAGAAATCCTATTTAATAGCGTTAAAATTGGCTCAGTTTGAGTTTATAAAACAACAAGCAAACGTTACACCAATTTTATTATTGGATGATATATTTGATAAATTAGACGAGCAAAGAGTTTCGCAAATTATTGAATTGGTAAATAATAACGAATTCGGGCAAATATTTATCACCGACACGCATTCTGAACGTACGGAACGGGTAATCAGTAAAACAAATAAAGAGTATCAAATTTTTAAACTTTAAGTTGCGGATTTGCAGAGTAACAAAGTAATAAAGTAACAAATTTTTTCTTTGTCGTTTCTAAATGAGCTATTTAAAGCGATTGAGAAATCTCATAATCAAAATATAAAAGTCTAAATAACCCAAGAATTTAAAATTCTAACAATCTAATCCATGGCAAAAAGAGAAAACGATTCATTTTCTATACAAGATTTAATGAAAACCTTTATTAAGGAGAATAACTTAACTAAAGGTATGCAAAAATTAAAGATAGATGAAGCTTGGACAAAATTAATGGGACAAGGTGTTGCTTCTTATACAACACGTGTTCAGTTACAAAATAAAACCTTGGTTGTAAGTTTGTCTTCTTCTGTTTTACGTGAAGAATTAAGCTACGGAAAAGATAAAATTGTAAAAATGTTGAACGAAGAAATGGGAGAGGAAGTTGTAAAGAAATTGTTGTTGGTTTAATTGTTTTTTGGATGGTTCAAGTAACTAATTTAGGAAATAAATCACAGATAGAAAGTCGGAGAGGATTTTTGTAAGTAGGCGAGAAGCCAGCAATAAATTATATACGGCTGTGCATAGTGTTTTCTACCCAAGTTTTTGTGATTAAAATAATTTTTCCTTTTATTCTAATCCATTAATTTTAGTCCGAATGTTTGTTTTTGTAAACGGAATGTTTTTCAAAAATTTTCTTCTAAAATGTTCCTTTTGAAAGGTATTGGAGCACTCTTTTTTGCAGCGGATGAAGCGTTGGTGTAAAAGTGTGTGTAACGGGTTAAGTGTTCCAATGTTTAAATTTTTAAATAGTGTTTCAAAAAATTTAGATACGATTCCAATTCATTTTCCCGTTCCGTTTTCCACACCAATTTCATATCCAATTGGTATGGCAAATCAGAAAGTTCTATACTTTTTAGGTCAAGCGAAAACCCTTTTAAGGTCGATTTTCCCATCATCGTGATTCCAAGTCCTGCAGAAACCATTCTTAGGACGGTCGATGTATTCGGCGAACGATGCACGATTTTTGGGGAATATCCATAATTTCCAATGATTTTCAGAATTTCTTCCATATATCCAAATCCCTCGGGTTGTGGATTCAAGACCCATTTTTCGTTTTTACAGTCCGCCAAATCCTTAAAATTGGAGGTGTTCAACCGATGTTCTTCGGGTAAAATTAAAAGATAGTTTTCTTTGTAAATCGAAAGGCTCGAAAGTCCGTCGGGAATAAATGCGTTCGGTACAAAACCAAAATCCACTTCGTTGTCGTTCAATTTGTCGAATATCATTTCATTAGTTCCCTCCACGAGACTTGATTTTAAGTCGGGCAGATTGGTTTCCATATATCGTAGCAGTTCTGGCAAGACAGTATGCATCGCCGAACTTGCGTGTCCAATTTTAATTTCGCCTGCCTTTCCCTGATTAATCAAAACTCCTTTTTTAATGGATTGGTCGAGTTGCTTCAAAATTTTGGAAACCTCCGTTTTAAAGTATATTCCCGATTTAGTCAACGCAATTTGCTTTCGTGAACGGTCGAACAATAAAAAACCGATTTCCTCCTCAAGCACCTGAATCTGTCTACTTAAAGCGGGTTGGGCAATAAAAATCCGTTCCGATGCTTTTCTGAAATTCAGTGTTTCGGTCAATATCAAAAAGTTTTGTAATTGAGTAGTTGTCATTTTATTGATTAAAATATGTTATCAATTAATCAAAATTAAGTATTTTTTTTCATTAATAGAATGTCCTTCCTTTGTATTTCAATTTATATTAGAGATGAAAGTAAAAAATAATTATAAAGTTTGGTTCTATTTTATATCGTTGGTTTTAATTTGGGGCAGTTCGTTCATTTTGATTAAAAATGGATTAAAAGGTTATACGGTTTGGCAGGCTGCAACTATCCGGTTAGTATCTGCTTTTTTAGTAATGTTTTTTTTTGCTATTCGGCATATTAGAAAAATACCTAGTGAAAAAGTTCCAGTAATTTTACTAGTAAGCTTGTTGAGTATGGTTTTTCCATCCTATCTGTTTAGTATCGCACAATCTCAAATTAGTAGTGCACTTGCAGGAATATTAAATGCTTTAGTGCCAATGTTTACAAGTGTTCTTGGATTACTGTTTTTTAGAAAATCTATTAATAAATTACAATGGTTGGGTCTTGCTATAGGTTTTATATCTGCTAGTTTTTTAATTTTGATTAATACTGGAAGTACATTTTCGTTAAACGAATATGCTTTATTAATCATTGTCGCAACTATTTGTTACGGATTGAATTTTAATATTGTAAAAACATATCTATCTGATGTGAATTCACTTCACGTAACCACAATTGCTGTTTCTTTTTCAGGAATATTCGGCTTTCTTTTTTTATTTTTTAGTGGATATGAGCCGTATATCAAAGTTAGTGAGCAACAAGTTTTTCCGTTGCTATCATTAATTACATTAGGTGTTTTGGGAACAGCTTTAGCTCAGTTTATGCAGAATCAATTAATTCAAAAATCTTCAGCTGTTTTTGCCAGTTCGCTTACATACCTAATTCCCGTTGTTGCTGTGCTTTGGGGTGTTTTAGATGGCGAAAAGTTGGTTTTTTGGCATTATTTAGGGATGTTAGGAATACTTATAGGTGTTCTGATTTTGAACAAGTTTGGAAACTCTAAAAACGATTTGGCTTATGATAAAAAAACGAAAGTGTTGAATGTTTAATTGAAGTTCAGAACTAGTAAGGGCATAGAAATTTTTGTAAGGATGATGAGTTGGAAAAATTTTATGCTCTTACGGCACGTTATTTTAAACTTTCTGAAAACTTTTATTGCTGAATTTTGAATCTTGGCAATTAGTTTTTTTTTGTATTATGCATAACTTAAATGATATGTCGAGTTTTAATTCGGTATATCAGGAGTTAGCCAATATCCAAAAAGAAGTTTAGAGGCAAACTAAATTTAAACCACAAAAAAACTCGCAACATAAGTTACGAGTTTTTTACAAATATATTGTTTAAGAAAAAGAATTCTTAGAACTGCTCTCTACCAGCAAAATGGAAGTTTCCTTCAATTGTAGCGTTTTCATCAGAGTCAGAACCGTGTACAGCGTTTTCTCCAATAGAAGTTGCATACATTTTTCTAATTGTTCCTTCAGCAGCTTCTGCAGGATTTGTAGCACCAATTAAAGTTCTAAAATCTTCAACAGCGTTGTCTTTTTCTAAGATTGCAGCAATAATTGGTCCGCGAGTCATAAACTCAACTAATTCACCAAAAAACGGACGCTCGTTATGCACAGCATAAAAAGCCTCAGCATCTGCTGTAGTCATTTGTGTTTTCTTTAATGCTACGATTCTAAAACCTGCAGCGTTAATTTTGTCTAAAATTGCACCTGTATGCCCGTTTTCTACGCCATCAGGTTTAATCATTGTAAAAGTTCTATTTGTTGCCATTTCTAAATAATTTCATTGTTAATAAATATGATAAAATGCTACGCACAAAATCGGCGCGAAATTACACATTTTTTTAATAAAATTGTATCTTCGCCACTTATGATTTTAAAAAACTTTGAAGACTTAACGGTTTATTTAAATTCACCAAGGAATATTGTCATCATCGGGCATAGAAATCCAGATGGAGATGCAGTGGGTTCAACCCTTGGTTTAAAGCATTATTTAGATAAAAAAGGACATACAGCAAACGTTGTAATGCCAAATGAATATCCAGATTTTTTACATTGGTTACCAGGTTCAGATACCGTAAAACGTTTTGATCATCAGAATAATCAATCTGTAAAAGCTTTAGAAAAATCAGATATTGTCTTTCTGCTAGACTTTAATGCATTGCATAGAGTAGGAGACGATATGAAAAATACGTTAGAAAAGTATAAAAATGATTTTGCTTTAATAGATCATCATCAACAACCAGATGATTTTAAGTATATGTATTCAGATACTGCAATGTCATCAACTTGTGAAATGGTGTACAATTTTATTGAAATGAATAATGATGTTGACTTAATTGATGAAAACATAGCAACCTGTATTTATACGGGAATTATGACCGATACAGGTTCTTTTCGTTTTAGATCAACTACAAGTAAAACGCATCAAATTATAGCTACTTTAATAGATAAAGGCGCTAAAAACGATAGAATTCATAATAATGTATACGATGCAAATTCTTACGGAAGATTACAGTTATTAGGACAAGCTTTAACTAATTTAAAAATTGTTGAAGATTGCCATACAGCATTTATTACTTTAACACAAGAAGAAAAAAATAAATTCAATTTTGAAAAAGGAGATACTGAAGGCGTTGTAAACTATGCACTTTCTGTAAAAGGAATTAATCTTGCAGCCATTTTTATTGAAGATGTAGAGCAAGGAATTATAAAAATTTCTTTTAGATCTAAAGGAAAATTTTCTGTGAATCAATTTGCAAGAAAATATTTTTCTGGAGGCGGACATGATAATGCTGCTGGAGGAAAAAGTTTAGATAACATGCAAGATACTATTGTTAAATTTACAACGTTAGTAAATAACTACAAACAAGAGCTAGCAACTTCTTATGAAGCATAAAACACTTTATTTCTTATTAATTTTTATTATTGCTTTTTCTTGTAAAGAACCAGAAGCAAGAAGACCAAAAACGCAAACTACAAAAAACTTTTATAAAGAGTTAATTGCTGAGAATAAGCAGTTAATTAAAAAAGAAACGGAGTTAATTGAGCATTATATTTCTCAAGATACTATAAACACTTACAAAGCTTCTTCTACAGGTTTTTGGTATACATATACTAATAAAGTAGAAGGAAATACTCCAAAACCAAAATCTGAAGATGTTGTAGCAATTGAGTATACTATAACCGATTTAGAAGGAGAAGAATTATATCCGAAGCAAAAAAGAACCTATAAAATAGATAAAGAAGATTTTATTCCGGCACTAGAAGATGGAATAAAGTTGATGAAAATAGGTGAAACTATTACATTTGTGATTCCGTCTCATAGAGGTTTTGGAATTGCTGGTGATGGAAATAATATTGAAGTAAACCAAACAATAAAAAGTACCCTAACATTAATAGATATTAAAACAAAGTAAAATGAAAATAAGTAAATTTTTGGCAGTTGCCGTTTTAGGATTATCAATTGTATCTTGTGGTCAGCAAGTTAAAACAGTTTCTTCACTAGAAACAGAATTAGATTCAGTTAGTTATGCTATGGGATTAAACATGGCAAATCAATTTAAGAATAACTTTAGTGAAGTTAAAAAAGAAGTTTTCTTTCAAGGGTTAACAAACGGATTAGATTCTACAAATTTGTTACTAGAAGATAAAGATGTAAGAAATACATTGAATGCTTATTTCCAGAAAAAACAGCAAGAAAAAATGAAAGAACAGCAAGCAAAAGCTGCTGAAAAAGCTGAAAAAGAATTTGGTGAGTATAAAAAACAGAACGAAGCATTTTTAGAGGCTAATAAGTCTAAAGATGGTGTGAAAACTACAGAAAGTGGTTTACAATACATTGTTATTAAAGAAGGAAATGGAGAGTCTCCAAAAGCAACTGATGGAGTTTCTGTTCATTATAAAGGAACAAACATTGATGGAGTAGAGTTTGACAGTTCTTATAAGAGAAATAAACCTTATGAGTTAAAGGCAAATCAATTTGTATCAGGTTTTTCAGAAGGTTTACAATTAATGAAAACTGGAGCAAAATATAAATTCTTTATTCCACAAGAATTAGCGTATAAAGCACAAGCTAGAGGAAAAGATATTAAGCCATTTTCTGCTTTAATTTTTGAAGTAGAATTGTTAGAAGTTAAAAAATAATTAGATGAAATATTTAAAATTAATTCTTGTTTTTGCTGTATTATTTTCGGCATGTAAAGCAGCAAAATATCCGAATTTAGAAAACGGATTGTACGCTGATATTCAAACAAACAAAGGAGATATTCTTTTAAAGTTATACGGAGAAGAAGTGCCAATGACGGTTGCTAATTTTATTTCACTTGCAGAAGGTGATAATCCTAATTTAGTAGATTCTTTGCAAGGAAAAAAGTTTTATGACGGAATTAAATTTCATAGAGTAATTAACAACTTTATGATTCAATCTGGAGATCCTTTAGGAACCGGAGCAGGAAATGCAGGTTATAAATTTGCAGATGAATTTCCAAGTGATTCTATTGGAGGCCTAATTTATGCACACGATAAAAAAGGAGTTTTGTCTATGGCTAATTCGGGACCAAATACAAACTCTAGTCAGTTTTTTATAACGCATAAAGATACACCTTGGTTAGATCGTAAACATTCGGTTTTTGGTCAAGTTGAATTAGGTTTAGATATCGTAGATTCTATTCAAAAAGACGATGTTATTAATACAATTGATATTATTCGTGTTGGAAAATTTGCTAAGAAATTTAAAGCTTCAGAAGTTTTTACGGCTGAATTAGCAAACGTTGAAACGAAGGCGAAAGAATATCAAGAAAAGTTAGCAAAGCTTAAAGAGGCTTACCTAAAAGAGAAAGGTATTGATAACGCTATAGAAACTGCTTCTGGTTTAAAGATTTTAGAAATGAAAAAAGGTTCTGGTAAGAAATTTAATAGAGCAATACCAGCAACTATGCATTATACGGTTACTTTGGCTAATGGTAAATTAATTCAATCTACTGAAGGAAAAGATCCTTTTGGGTTTACTTTAGATAAGCAACCAATGATTGCCGGAGTTAATGAAGCAATCTTAGAGATGAGAGAAGGAGATAAAAAACGTCTTTTTATTCCTTATTACTTAGGATATGGAGAGAAATTGTATGGACCTTTTCCTGCAAAATCTGACATTGTTTTCGATTTAGAATTAATAAAAGTAGGTAAATAGTTTGTTAGAAAAACTTTTACAGAAAGATACCGAGTTACTTATTTATTTAAATAACTTAGGAAGCGAACAATGGGATTCATTTTGGTTGGCAATTACCAATCAGTTAAATTGGATTCCATTGTTTGTTATTATTTTGGGTTTAGTGTTTTGGAAGTTCGGCACAAAAAAAGGAATATTTATGCTGTTGTTTATAACAGTTTTAGTTGCTTTTTCAGATCAGTTTACAAACCTAATTAAAAACACATTTCAGCGAGTAAGACCTTGTAATGTGTTAGAAATACAAGAATATTTACGCCAGTTTACGTATAGACCTGGTGGATACAGTTTTTGGTCTGGTCATGCACATTTATCAACAACATTTACTGTTTTTACAATACTGTTATTCGGTAAAAAAATAAAACCTATTTACTTTATGGTTTTATTTCCATTACTTTTTGGTTATAGTAGAATTTACCTAAGAGTACATTATCCTTTAGATATTTTCACAGGTTATGTAACGGGTATTTTAATGGGATTTTTGTTTTACAAACTTCTTCAAAATTTATACAAGAGAGTTTTTAAAGAGCAGTTAGTTTAAAGCTTTATTTGTTTCATAGAACTTACTCTAAACGAAGGCATATCTTTATGTGTTTGTCCAATAATTTGAATAAAAGAAACAGCTGTATCTATAGTTGTTTCTTTTGTTTTTATAGAAAGTTTAGCATTGTTGTTTCCAATATTTATGGCTTCATTAAATGTAATTTCAGCAGGAAAAGTTTTAATCGCTTTCCTTTTTTCATCTAATAACACAACTTTATAAATTATATTATTTTCACCAAGATCAGCATACGAGTTTTTTACAAATATGTCTAAAGTCTTACTATTTAAATCGGCTATAGAAAGATTGTCTTCAAATGTAATTTTTAACCCTTTGTAATTATTGTAATTACTTAGGTACTTAATATATAATTTTGTTTTGTTTCTTTTTATTATTGATGTGTCAGCAGTGTTTTTTATACGTTTATTACCAATTAATGCAACGTCCTTATTTTTAGAAAAAGTATTGCTTTCTAATAAATCGTATTGATTTTTTCTTCTATTCCAAGAATTAAACTCCAAAGGTTGTTCATGTGCATAAAACCAATACGCTGATGCATTTTGATAAGAATCTAGAAAAATAGGTTGTTTTCCTTTTATTACTGTTTTAAGATTTTGAACCCATGCTTTATTGCCATGCATATCTTGTTGTTTTGATAAAATTCCATCATTTGCCATAGCAATTCTAATAAATGTTACACAAATTAATGTTGCTGAAGCTAAGTAGATAAATGTTTTTCGTTTTGCTTTTTTGTCAATTAAATAATAAAAAGTAATTAATATTAAAGGAATAGAAATTGGAACAATCCATTGTGCTTGTACATGTCCTTTAAATGACATTAAAAAGAAAAAAGTGATAAAACCAATTACAATAAAATTTAATGATTTACTGAATAACTCTTTGGTTTTAAGGTTTTTGTAAAAAGCTAAATATACTATTGGAAACGTTAAACCAATAATAGCAATTATATTTACAAAATGTAATAAAGTATCTCCAACATTATAAACAGATGAAGCTGTACGTTCGTATAAATGATATCTAAAAGTTGGGAAATCATTTATAAATTGCCAATATAAATGAGGAGCAAATAATATAGTACTTCCTAAAGATGCAATCCAGAATTTTCCATCTTTTAAAATTTTTAAGTTTGAAAAAAGTACAAAAAGGATCACTAAAATTGCTTGGTATTTGCTGTATAGCATTCCTGCCATACCAATAGAAATTAGAAAATAGCTTAAAAAGGATTTATGATCAACGTATTTTTTATAACCTAATAAGAAAAGTGCCATAAAAAATAATAAAGGTGTATCTGGAACCGTAATAAAACCGTAAACATTAAAAAGTGTTGTTGATAAAACGATTAATAAAAAAAGCCAAGTAAATTCTATTTTCTTTGGGTGTTCAATTAATTTCCAGCAGATAAAAATTGTTGACGAAAGGGTAAAAGCGGCAAAAAAACGCACACTTAATTCGCCATTTGCAAAAAATAGGTTTGAAACATAAATCCATAAAGCCACCATTGGCGGATGATCAAAATAACCGAAATCTAATTTTTGACTATAAACCCAATAATATGCTTCATCAGAAAGTAGTTCTGTAGTATAACTTTGAACAATATTTATAATTGTCAATAATAATAAGGTAGAAAAAAGTAAGTTAGTAGGTTTCTTTAAAAACTTAATCATAAATCTAATAGGTTTTTAGCGGCGTTAAATGGCGTAGTTTTTCCATTTTCTAAATTTTTAATTTCCTTTTCTAGTTGATTTTTTACAACATCTCTTCCGAAGAAATTATTTTTCAATTGCAAATTTATAGTTTCTAGCAACCAATATTTGTTTTGCTCGTTTCTTTTTTGCTGAAAATAGCCACTTGTTGTAACTGTGGTAAAATATTCAGCAATCATTGAGAACACTTTATCAATATTATCATTTGTTAATGCGCTAGCAGTTTCAACTTTTGGCAACCAGCCACTTTCTTTTGGCGGATATAAATGTAGCGCTCTTGTAAAGGCAACTTTGGCAATTTTGGCATTTTTTTCATTATCGCCATCAGCTTTATTAATAACAATTGCGTCTGCCATTTCTATAATTCCGCGTTTAATACCTTGCAATTCGTCTCCAGCTCCGGCTAATTTCAGTAGTAAAAAGAAATCTACCATAGAATGTACGGCCGTTTCCGACTGCCCAACACCAACAGTTTCAATAATAATGGTGTCAAAACCTGCAGCTTCACATAAAATAATACTTTCACGAGTTTTTTGTGCAACACCACCTAAAGAAGTTCCAGAAGGTGAAGGTCTTATAAAAGCATTTTTATCAGTCACTAATTCTTCCATTCTCGTTTTATCACCTAAAATACTTCCTTTATTAACAGAACTACTTGGGTCAACCGCTAAAACGGCTACTTTTTTGCCTAAAGAAGTTACGTGTTTACCAAAAGCTTCAATAAAAGTACTTTTACCTACACCAGGAACACCTGTAATTCCAATTCGGATTGATTTATTTGCATGCGGCAAACAACGTTCAATAATTTCTGTTGCTTGTTTTTGGTGATTTACATTAGTGCTTTCAACCAATGTTATAGCACGACTTAGATAGGTAATATTACCAGCTAAAATATTTGTAACAAACTCATCTGTTGTAATTTGCTTACTTCTACGAAGTTTTATTTTTTCTGCAGAAGATTTACTGGTAGTTTCTGGTTGAGAAACTCCATCTTTTTCTGTTAAAGCAGATTTGTTTTTAGCTGTCATAAAATAATTTGTGTAAATTTAAAAAGAAAAATCATGCAAAATGCAACATAGCCGAAAATGTATCGTCTATAAGGTAAGAAATCATCGATGAAATCAACTAAACTACTACATCAAAATTTGATAGATTTATGCAAGTGTAATAACGCGAAGGCGCAAATGCAATTGTATAATTTATATAGCAAAGCTATGTTTTTAGTAGCAAGACGCTATGTAAAGGATAGTGTTTTAGCAGAAGATGTAATGCAAGATGCGTTTATTAAAGCGTTCAAGAATTTACATTCTTATAAAGCAGAAGTTAGTTTTGGAGCTTGGTTGAAAAGAATTGTTATCAATCAAAGCATAGATGAGTTAAAAAAGAAAAAATTAGAATTAGTTACCATAAATGAAGATGTAGTTTCACTGGTTGAAGATAATAATTGGGAAGTAGAGAGTAGTATTTCTTCAGAGACAATTATTGAAACTATTCAGAAGTTAAAGGATAAATATAGAGTTGTTTTAACCTTATACTTATTAGAAGGATACGATCATAGCGAAATTTCTCAAATTTTAAACATTGCAGAAGTAACTTCTAGAACACATTTAATGCGAGGTAAAAAACAACTCCAAGAACAATTAAAAACGATAGGTTATGCAGAAAGATATTAAAAATTTATTGCAAGATTTTAATGAGGAAGATTTTGAATTATCTGTAAATCACGAAGCAAAATTTCAGAAGAAGTTAACGCAAGAGTTACATCCTAAGAAAAAAAGCTTTAAATGGTTGTATGTAGCCGCTTCAATTGTACTTTTAATAGGATTGTCAATAACCTTTTTACCTAAAAATATAACTGACGTTCCTGTAAAAAAGGTACCAGATTATATTAGTTTAGGTAATGTTTCACCTGAATTAAAAACCATAGAAACCTATTACACAAATAGTATAAATACACAGTTAAGTCAGTTAGATTTAACAAAAGAAAATAAAGAACTTTTTGATGGTTATTTTGCTAAAATTGGCGAGTTAACTAAAGAATACAAATCATTAACCGACGAGCTCAATACAAACGGTATTAATGACAACATAATCAATGCATTGATTGGAAACCTGCAACTACGTTTACAGCTGTTAAAACGTCTGCAAAAACAATTAAATGAACTTAAAAACACAAATCAAAATGAAACGCAAACAGTTTAATATAAGTGTAGTTTTATTCCTTTTTGTTGCTACAGTATTTGCACAAAAGTCTGATAAAAAAATTACGGAACAATTTACGACCAATAAAGATGTAGTTGTAGAAATTAATGCTTCAAATGCAGAAATTAATGTAGAAACTTGGAGCAAAAATAAAGTTGCAGTTGAAGCAACCGTAGAAGTGGAAGGTTTGTCTAAAGAAGAGGCCGAAAAATATTTGAATAACTGGAAATTTGAAGCTTTAGGAAACAAAAGTAAAGTTGTAATTAATGCAAACGGGAATAATTTTCATTCCTTCGGGAGAAATAATTTTGTGCATTTTAATACAGATACGCATAATTTTCCAATTGTAATTCCAGAGATGCCAGAAATTCCAGAGTTTCCAGAAATAATGATGCTACCAGAATTTGCAGAAGATTTTGAGATTATAGTTTTACCCGAAGAAGAATTAGAACTTGCTTTTAAAGGTATTGAAGAAATTGATTTCGATTTTGATAAATACGCTAAAGAAGGTGGAGATTATTTTATTCAATGGAAAGATGGTGTAAATGATGTAACTATAAAATCTAAAAAAGAGTGGGAAGCTTTTAAGAAAACTAAAAAATATAAAAAGTTTAAAGAAAGCATGAAGAAGAGTCGTGAGACCATGAAAAAAAGTCATGCAACGATGCTTAAAAGTAGAGAAACTAGAGAAAAACATAGAGAAATAGCTGAGAAGTCTAGGGAAGAAGCGCATAAAAAAGCAAGAGAAGCTATTGAAAAATCTCGTTTATCTCATAAAAAGCATTCAAAAGAAATAAGAGAAGCTTTAGCAAAAGCGCAAAAGTCTTTGAAGAAATCTAAATTAGATTTTATGTTTTTAAATGAGTCTGGAGATATTACTATTAACGGTAAAAAAGTGAAAATCACTAAAAAGATAACTATAAAAGTACCAAAAGACGCAACGTTCGATTTAAATACGCGTCATAGTAAAGTTAAATTACCAAAAGGAAAAACTTCGGGTAAAGTAAGTTATGGAACTTTTAATTCAGAAGGATTAAACGGAGGAAAGTTGAATATTTCATATTCGCCAGTAACTATAGCAGACTTAAATGCTTGTACTTTATTTTTAAACAACGTAACCGATGCAAAAATTGCATCGGTAACTAATTCTAAAGTAAATACGAGTTCATCTGGTTTAATAATTGAAAATATAGATAAAAATGTTTCTTTAAAAAATGAATTTGGAGAATTAACAATAGATAATTTTCAATCTAATTTTGGGGAATTTAATATTACACTTATGAATTCTGAAGCAATTTTGAATTTAGGAAAGACTAAAACTAATTTTAAATATCAGACAAACAAAATTAAATTAGATAATAAAAGAGTAAATACAATTACAAGGAATGCTCCAAAAGATAATGTCATAAATGTTTTTGGAGGTTTTAGTAGCTTAGTAATTAAGTAATTATTCTTTCTCTTTTTTTATCAAACTTCTAACAAATTCCATTTCGCCATTCTTTTAAAAGTAGCTATATTTACATCTTGTAAATAGTACTTTTTAAATGGAATTATACAAAGAAAATCAGCTTAAAATATACAATTCGCTTAGTAAAAGCAAAGAACTTTTTAAACCTGTAGAAGAAGGTTATGTTGGCATGTATGTTTGCGGACCAACAGTATATAGCAATGCACACTTAGGAAACGTAAGAACCTTTATGTTTTTTGATGTGGCTTTTCGCTATTTTTTACATTTAGGTTATAAGGTACGTTATGTACGTAATATTACAGATGCAGGACATTTAGAAAATGATGCAGATGAAGGTGAAGATAGAATTGCAAAAAGAGCACGTTTAGAGCAAATTGAACCTATGGAAGTTGTGCAGCGTTACACTGTAGATTTTCATGATGTTTTAAAGAAATACAACTTTTTACCGCCAAGTATAGAGCCAACTGCAACAGGTCATATTGTAGAGCAGATAGAAATGATTAAAGAAATCATTGAAAAAGGTTTTGCTTATGAGGTAAATGGTTCTGTGTATTTTGATGTGTTAGAATACAATAAAAAAGAAAATTACGGAATCCTTTCAGGAAGAAAAGTAGAAGATTTAATACACAATACACGTTCTTTAGACGGTCAGTCAGACAAGAAAAATCCACAAGATTTTGCACTATGGAAAAAAGCAGACGAACGCCATATTATGCGTTGGCCTTCACCTTGGAGTGATGGTTTTCCTGGTTGGCATTTAGAGTGTTCAGTTATGAGTTCTAAATATTTAGGAGAACAATTTGATATTCACGGAGGCGGAATGGATTTAAAATTCCCGCATCACGAGTGTGAAATTGCGCAATCTAAAACGTGTTCAGGTCACGATCCAGTAAATTATTGGATGCACACAAATATGTTGCTGTTAAATAGTCAAAAAATGGCAAAATCTACTGGAAATTATATTCTTCCAGATGAAATTTTAACAGGAGAAAACGATATTTTACCAAAAGCATTTTCAGCAAGTGTAGTTCGTTTCTTTAACATGCAAGCAAATTACAGAAGTATATTAGATTTTTCTGGTGATGCTTTAGTAGCTTCAGAAAAAGGACATACAAAACTAATGGAAGCAGTAAGTCTTTTAGATAAGATTGAAGCAGGAAATACATCAACATTTAATGTAGAAAATTGGAAAAAAGATTGTTACGCAGCAATGAATGACGATTTTAATACACCAATGTTAATTTCTAACTTGTTTGAAGCGGTAAAAGCGATCAACCAGATTAAAGATGGAAAAGCTAGTTTAACTGCGGAAGATTTAGAATTGTTAAAAACTACATTAAACGCTTTTGTTTTTGATGTATTAGGTTTACAAAATGAAGTTGACCAGAAAAGTTCTGACAAATTAGGTGGAGTAGTAGAGATGCTAATTAAAATGCGTAAAGACGCTAGAGAAAATAAAGATTGGGCTTTGTCTGATGAAATTAGAGATAAATTATTGGATTTAGGAATTCAATTAAAAGACGGTAAAGACGGCACAACGTTTTCTGTAAATTAGATTTTTGTTATTCTGTACTTGTTTCTGAATCTCATCAATAAAGGAGAATTTTTATTTTAAGTTTGTCATTTCGAAAGAGGAACGATTGAGAAATCTCATAATTAATATTTTGAAAAAATTTTTAACATATCCATTTATATTGTTAGTTCGTTTTTATCAAACGGCAATATCACCATTTACACCTGCAACTTGTAGATACAGTCCAACATGTTCTCATTATACAATAGAAGCATTGCAAAAACACGGTGTATTTAGTGGTGGTTGGTTAGCAATAAAAAGAATATTTAGTTGTCATCCTTGGGGAGGAAGTGGTTATGATCCTGTTCCAGAGAAAAAAGAATAAAAAACGTCATTGCGAGGAAGTATGACGAAGCAATCTGTTTCCTATAAGAAGTTGCTTCATTACATTCGCAATAATAGAAAAAAATAAAATATATGAATTTTTTATCAATAGTTTGGGATCCTTCAATAGGTATCGATTTAGGTTTTTTTGTAATCCGTTGGTACAGTTTAATGTTTGTGGTAGCATTTTTATTAGGATTACGCTTAATGAAGAAGATTTACGTTGAAGATAAAATACCTGTAGAAAAACTAGATACACTTTTTATGTATGTTTTTATCTCTATGCTAGTAGGTATGCGTTTTGGAGATGTGTTCTTTTATAGTTGGGACTATTATCAAAATCATTTATTAGAGATAATTTTACCAATGAAAAAATTAGCAGACGGGTCTTGGAAGTTTGTTGGTTATGCGGGTTTTGCTAGTCATGGAGCAGCAATAGCAATTCCATTAGCATTATATTTCTATGCAAAAAAGCACTTAAACAAACCGTGGTTGTTTATTTTAGATAGATTAGGAATAATGGTTGCTTTGGCAGGTTTTTTTATAAGAATGGGTAATTTCTTCAATTCAGAAATCTACGGAAAACCAACAAATAGTAATTGGGGAGTAATATTTAAAGGAGACGGACAAACTATTCCACGTCATCCAACACAATTATACGAAGCATTTAGTTACCTAATTCTATTCTTTGCATTGTGGTATTTATACTGGAAAACAGATAAGAAAAACCAAACCGGATTCTTATTTGGCTTATTCATGGTTGTACTTTGGTCATTGAGATTTTTTATAGAGTTTTTAAAAGAAGCTCAAGTAGAAGGTAGAGAAGATTGGGTTTTAAACTCACTTAATACAGGTCAAATATTAAGTATTCCTTTAGTTTTAATCGGATTTTGGTTAATGTTCAGAAAAACAAAAAAAGCATAATTAAAAAAGGCACCTCTATTTTAGAGGTTTCAGAAGAATTGTCATTCCTGCGAAAGCAGGAATCTAAAAAGAAATATTTATTTCAAATATTTCTTTACTTTGGAACTCTTTTTGCAATCAACTAAAAGATGAAGAAATTCCTATACATATATATAATCTTATTTACGGCCGTTCTTTCGGCACAAATAAAAGATAGTCTACCTAACTTTAATGAAGAATACTTTCTAATTAAAGATGGCGATTCTTTAATGATAGAGCTTAATGAGATAACGTTACTCCCAAAACACCAATTTAAGAATAGGGAAGATGCACGTTATTACTTTTGGTTTAAACGAAAAGTATTCAAAGCTTATCCATATGCAAAATTAGCTTCTGAAAGGTTAGATAGTTTAAATGCACGTTTAAGTAGAATCGAATCAAAAAGTAAACGCCGTAAGTATACAAAACGAATTCAAAAATATGTAGAAGGCGAGTTTACCGATCAAATTAAAAAGATGACCAGGACAGAAGGTCGCATTCTTATAAAATTAATCCACCGACAAACAGGTAACACGGCATTCAGTAATATCAAAGAACTTCGTAGTGGTTGGCGCGCATTCTGGTACAATACAACAGCAAATCTCTTCAAGTTATCCTTAAAAAAGGAATATCAGCCAGCAATTAATAATGAAGACTATCTAATAGAAGACGTTTTACAACGAGCTTTTATGGATGATAAACTACAATCACAGCCTTCAAAACTAAATTTCGATTTCTTTCAAATAGCCGCAAAGAAGAAAGGAGAAGTAAATGTCGAAGAATACAAGAAGATGTTTGCAAAGATGAAGAAGAAGAAAAAGCCAAAGAAGAAGCAAAAACTTCAAAAAGAGAACAAGTAATTTCATTTGGGCGTTACCCTTTGGGTCGGGCTTTCCGCTATATCTTTTTACAAAAAGTAAAAAGGATGCCACTTCAATCCCTAACGTGGTCGTATTAATAAAGAGTAGTACATATTATATTAGGAGATGTTTTTATCTATTTAATATATAAGAGATGTTTTGTTTATTCAATATATAAGAATAGTATTCTAACCATCTAACCATCTAACCATCTAACCATCTAACCGACCAGAAACTATGTTTTCTATGTTACGATGTGGTATCTTAAGGTTGTTTTAATATGAAAATGAAAAAACTTTAAATATAAACCACTCTTAATCAGTGTATGTAAAAAAAAGATTAAAAAAAGATTAAAAAAGTTAGTTTAGAATAGAAAATGTGTTGTATGTTTGCAGCCGCTAACGGAGTAAGTACTTAGTTAGTTTAGTTCATTGAGATTGTTGTTAGAGTAGGCGTAAATAGTAGAAGCTATTAATTGAGTAAGGTAAATAAAAGTTAAAAAAAACTTTAAATTTTATTTGGTTATCAGGAGAAAAAGGTAGTATCTTTGCAGTCCGATTTTTTCGGCAAATAAGTTCAGTTTTCTTGAGGTTTTAGATAACGGTAAAAAAGATTAATTTTTTATTGTGAGATTAAAATAAAGTTTTATATTTGCAGCCGCTAAGAAATACAGCAAATTAGTTCACAGAAATTTTGGAATGACAGTTTAAAAAGTCAGTTAGTTCGAGTCTAGCATTTCTACAAAATATTAATTAGGATATCGATTGAAATAGGATTGATTATTAAGGTTAATAAAGTTCATTGAAAATATTGAAATTGACAGCGTAAACAAAGAGTAGAATAACCATGTTTAAATTTATTTAGACAAATTCTTTTGAAACTTATTCATTCATATTATTAAAAATATACAATGAAGAGTTTGATCCTGGCTCAGGATGAACGCTAGCG